>NZ_JBJXIA010000015.1:0-97343 GCF_046115955.1 Variovorax sp. GrIS 2.14 | reverse complement strand
ATTCGAGCCTGCAGGCCCGCACACCCGATGTGGTGTACTTCGACTCGCTGCCACGGCCTTCGGCCGAGGCAGCCTGACACCGCAGGATCCACTTATAAATCTTCGGAATCTGTTCAGATCAACGGGGCCAGCTCTCTTCCAGGCAATATCGTTGTAACGGTCGCGCCATGGGTGGCGCTTGATGTGGATCAATATCGCGAATGACGATCGAATTCAACACAACTGGTCGCCGGTCGAGCGAGATGTTGCGCGGCGTCAAGTATTGCGGATGTGCGGATGTGCGGATGCGCCGATCGCAGCCCCCGATGCTTAAATGATCAAGGGGCTACGTACCAATTTCTAATGGATATTCAGAATGATCATTCGCACCACTATCGCTGCCACTATCGCAACCGTGGCATTGCTCACTGCATCGGGCTGCGCGGTCACACGGGGGCAGGAGTCCGTGGGCGCCTATCAGGCTGCTGAAATACCGCCCGCGGGTGCACAGCGATAAGTTATCAACGGCGTAGAACGGGCTGTGAGCCGTTTTTTCGACACAGCCAAGGGCTCGAGTACCCCTGTCTAGGCCATATTTTCCATCCGTGAACAGTATTTCAGCAGCCTGCTATGTCGACGACGCAGGCATCACCACGGCGATCAAGGGTCGTTATGTCGAGAACAAAGCCGTCGACGCATCCAGCATCAGGGTGGAGACGCTCAACGGCACCGTCATGCTTTCCGGCTTCGCCAAGAACGCCGCAGAGAGGTCCGCGGCCGAGAGCATCGCGCGCGGCGTGAACGCGGTCAAGAACGAGATTGCCGTGCGCCCTTGAGCCTTACACGCAGGCGCGAGCTGGCAATTGATCAATGCAACAGCGAAGGAGAACCTTATGAACTGGGATCGTATTCAAGGCAACTGGAAACAAGTCACCGGCAAGGCCAAGGAACAATGGGGCAAGCTCACGGATGACGATCTAGACGTGATCGCCGGCCGCCGTGGCCAGCCCCTCGCGTCAGAATAGTTGTCGCTCGCATAGAACCAAGAACCCGGGGGCGGCGATGAAGGATGAGAGTGGCTCGATACGGACAAGTATTCAAGGACCGATCATAGCAAGGTTGCTGCCGCCGGAGAGCGCGGCGCTGGAACTGGTTGCGCGGGAGGTCGGCATTGGAGCGGGGACACTGGAGCGCTGGCGCGAGGATGCGCAGTCCATGCCCGCCCGAGGGCGGGCATGGACTGCGCGCGCCCGGCTTGAGGCGGTGATCACGACGGCGGCGATGGCCGACGCCGCCAGGAGCGCATGGTGCCGCGAGCACGGGGTGTACCCGAGCGAGCTGGAGACGTGGCGAGCGAGTTGCACAGCCGCACTGGCATCGCCGGAAGAGGCTCGGGCCTGTTGGCGCCGGCTCATATCTGACCCAGATGCCGACGTTGGGCTGACCCATACCGTCACCTCCCGAACCCAATGCTGGCAATGATTACCAATGCCGGCCCATGGGTCAACGAAATGCCCGGCATGTGGTTCAATTCACGACCGGCCGCAACACCATTGCTGCATGAAGTGGATGCGCAGCAGCGTCTCTACGGCAAAGGGTGGCCGACCCGTCTTACCTGCGGGTGCATGGGGCTGGATCAGTCCGACCAACTCGGCCCACGGCACCACGACGTTCATCTCATCGAGGAATTCGCGCTTGCGTGTCCTCTTGGTGGAGAGCTCGAACCCACTGGTGCCAAGGCTGATTTGACTCATCTGTGGTCAACGTTCAAGCAGATGTTGCGGTGGACTTATGCAGACCATCCTTAACTGTCGAACTCGGGAGGCCAGCACCCAGGCCACCCGAGTTCGACAGTTAAACGCGTAACGTGTTGATCCATATAGGGCCGCGCATCAAACGCTCCACTACAACAGGGTCAGTTGGGTATCGAGATTGGGTTTTGGGATGTCCAGTGCCGCCAGGATGGCGGCATGTTGTGTGGTGACCGACGACAGTCCGGCCACCGGCTGGCTGTCGTTCAGAGTGATGCGGTGATGCTGAATGCGGCGCAGTTGTGCCAATGCCCGCTCGGGTGATAGCGCCGTGTCACTTGCGTGCAGGCGGGTGCGCATCACCCGGTACAGGATCAGCGCCATGAAGCAGATTGCCGCGTGCGCCCGGATGCGTCCGGGCAGCCGGTGATAAATGGGTCCGATCTCAATCTCCGATTTCAGGACTCGAAACCCTCGTTCGATGTCGGCCAGTGACTTGTATCGCCGCACCACATCCTCAGGCGCGAGGTCGGCGACATTGGTCACCAGCAGCAGCTTGCCGTCCATCAGACGGGCGTACGCCAGGGCGCGCTCATCGATGCCGTAGCTGAACAGCTCACTCTTGAGGTCGACCTTGACGATGCGTGCCAGATGGGCCTCGCACACCTCGCGATAGAAGCGCGCCCGTGCACCGCCGTCAGACAGCTTGCGGCCGCGAACCTTTTTGACGCGGGCCTGATCGCTGTTGTTTTTGCTGTCTTTCCGGCTGTCCTTTGCGCTGTCCTGCGCATCGAGCTTGCCCGTCCATTGCGCGGCCTGCTGCTCCAGTGCCTCGATGCGCCGGTCGCGCTTGGCACCGGCCTCCAACGCAACCTGCGGATCGTGTGCAACCACCAGGCGCAAGTCGTTCCAGCGCGTCTCGGTGACCACCTCGGACGGCGCATCGGCGCACTGCGCCGCATGCAGTGGACCCAGTAGATCGATGAAGTCCGCATAACGTCGACCTGGCACGGCCAGGATGAATTCCAGCTGACCCCCACCTGGCAAAGTGATGGCCTGCAAATCTGCCAGGTTGTCGCTCGAGAGCAGCCCGCGATCGGCCACGGCAATGACGCGCTTGACGGGCAAGCGCTGCACGATCTTCTCGATGATGGGCTTGAGCGTGGTCACCTCGGCCGTGTTGCCATCGAACACCTCGTGGTACAGCGGCAGGCAATGGGCGGTCTGCACCACGCCGAGCATGACCTGGCGGGCGATGAGCCCTTCCTTGGCCATGCCGAAGTGGCGCAAGTCGCCTTCCTGCTGCGACAGGCCGCTGGCACGGATGGTGGTCATGTCGTAGAACACGATGGCCAGATCCTGATCGACCAGCGGGCGCAGCAAGCCGGCGAGCACCGCCTCGACTTCCTCGTGGCTGTCGACCAGCGCGTCCATGGCACGCAGCAAGTGCTGGTGGTTGATCGACTCGCACATGATGCCGGGCAGGCTGACGGTCTCGACCCAGCGCAGCACGCCGAGTTTGGAGTCCGGATCGCACAGGCGGTTGAGCACCATCACGCGGATCAGGGCCTCGACGTCGATGGTGTGGCGGGTGCGCCGGAACAGCGTTCGCAGACGATCGAAGCCGAGCGAATTCCACAGCTGCGTGAGAGCCCAGACGTCGCCGAAGTCGCGTGCCGATTCGAAGTGCACGACTGGTTGCGCTGCAGCACCAGACGCGCCGCTCAGCCTGCGTGAGACAGCGCGTGATGTAGCGGGTGAAGTAGCAGGCGAGCCAACGGGCTGACCGGTGACACGCAGCAGGCCGGAGATGACGGACTCGAGGCCGCTGTCCATCTGGTCGAGTCGACCCAGGGTGGCCACGGTGCGCTGCTTGGGGCGTCCGGAATCGTCGCGATAGGCTTCGACGAGTTGGACGTATTGGCGCGGGCCGGAGCGGGTGACTTTGATGAACACGCCACTACTCTAATCGATCACACTACCAATATGGAAATGGATAGAAAATAGAACAACGTGCCATTACCAAAATATCGAAAATCGAGCGCTAAGTCGTTGTTTATATTGGAGTCGAAGCACCCAGCCAGCGATTAACTGTCGAACTCGGGAGCGCACTGCCGAATTCACCGCCACGCGCAAGAGCAGTGCACCACCGACGCTGAGTCCAAACCAGGAGCCCCACCACAGCCGTGATGTGTCTTGCCCGTCTCTCGTGGCCAGCGCATACACGGCCATCAAGCAGAACATCAATGGCCACAGCGTGCCGAGCTTGAAAAGCTCCGCGGCGATGGTGCGTCCACGCCAGCTTCGGTACAGCGAGCTGCCGTTGAAGACGATGACCGCGAACAACACACCGCGTGTCACCGCATGCACGTAATCGGTGCCCATTTCGGAGTGGCCGAACCGCAGAGCAAATGCCAGTAGTCCGCTTCCTACAAATACAGCCAGGTCTCCAGTTCTCAGGGCCAAACCCAATAACGGATTAAATTTTCCTAACGCCAAAAGGCGCGTTTCCTGTAAGCCAATAGCAAACGTCGACAACATAAGACTCTCCCAGAGACCAATTAAAAAGGGGCCGTACCCATAAGTATTAGGGCTGTCTCTGGCTTTTTATTTATTTACCGAGCGCAATTTCAATGCCAACCGAATCATTGTCAACTGCGAACTTAAGTTGTGGCCGTCAACCTAATCCGGTTTAGCAAAGGGCATTCTGCACCGTGATATTTTTTGCAGTTGTGTCAATTTGATTGAGGATTAGCAATCTCGCCCGTTTTGGCATGCGATGCCCGCCAGAATATTCAAATGGCATGAATACTTTTCTTTGCATATCATTTAAAGACAATTACCACTTTGGTACTGCAGTGGAGGAGTGATCTGCAAGGGGCACTCGCCCCTTCGCACCCGGGTGGTCAATGTCGTCGGCGTGGGTGTTGCTCGCGTACCCCACGCGGACGCCAAGGTCCTTGGGATTTGCCACCGCCCTGCCGGCAGCGAGAACGGCGGGTGTCGATGCGCGACCAGCGCACTGATGGTTCCCGTGCGACGCGAGTCAAGGAATTCGCAAAACTATCGACTAGTGGACGTTGGGCAAACGAAACACTTTGGTTTACGTTCAGCACAAAATGTAAACTTAAATTTTTATCGAGCATAGATCTTGCGCCGCTGTGGCGTCGTTTCTCCGGAATCACTACGCTATGACTTTCAAAACCTCCATGGGGCGCACCCTTAGATCCTCCGCTGCCCTAGGCCACTGACATGGCACCGATCTTGGTGACCAGCAGTCCTGGCTGCGCAGGCCCCGTACCGGCAAGTTTCCTGCCGGCATTTACCTTTCGTTTGAGCCTTCCCAATCCAGCATGAGCCGCCCTTCTATCAGTTCCACGCCAGATGCTCGCCAGCGCGCGCTAGCCGGCTCCGGCGAGGCCATGATGATGGTCGACGCGGATGACGCGCCGCGCCTTTCGGCTTACAGCGACATCCTGTTCGACCACAAATGGCTGATCAGCGGAGTCGTTGCATTCGCTCTGCTCGTGGGCCTGGTCTATGTGACGCTGGCCACTCCGATCTACCGCGCCAACCTCCTGATCCAGATTGAAGACTCTGCGCCGGACAGCAAAAGCTTTTTGAACGAGACCACCGGGCTGTTCGAGGTCAAGACGCCGCTCACCGGCGAACTTCAGGTTCTTGGTTCTCGCATGGTGCTCAATGCGGCAGCCGATCAGGCAGACCTGCAAGTGAGCGCTCAGCCGCGATATCTGCCCATAGTGGGCGCATGGCTCGCGCGCCACGATGTGGGTCTTTCGATGCCCATTCTTGGCGGCTATGTGACCGGAGCCGAGCGCATCGATGTGACTCGCTTCAATGTGCCTCCCTCGCTGGAGGACACCGGCCCTTTCATCGTCACCACACAAGGCGGAGGCCGCTACACAGTGCGCCATGAAATGCTCGAAGCCCCGCTCAACGGCGTGCTCGGGCAGCCCCTGCGCTACACCTTGTCCGACGGCGTTCTCGATATTCAACTGAGCCAGCTGGCAGGCAGACCCGGTGCCAAGTTCACCGTCTTCGTGTCGTCACGTGATCGCGCCATCGAGCAGTTGCAGGGGCGTTTGCAGCTGGTGGAGCAGGGTCGGCAGTCGAATGTGATTGGCGTCAGTCTCGAAGATAGCAACCGTCTGCGTCTGGCACGTGTGCTCGATGCGATTGGCGATCAATACGTGCGACAGAACATGGCGCGCAAATCCGCCGAAGCCGAAAAAACGCTCGCATTTCTCGATGCGCAACTCCCGACGTTTGAAAATCAGCTCAAGACTTCGGAAGACGCGTTCGCGCGCTTTCGAAATCAGAACGGAACGATCGCGTTCGATGAAGAAGCAAAAGTCTGGCTTAAAAAGACAGCCGATTTGCAGAGCAGTCTTTTAGACCTGCAACAAAAGCGCCGTGAAGCGGAGCCAACGTTTTCAGACCAGAGCAGCAAGGTTCAAACGTTAGACAAACAAATCGGTGCAGTACAAAGCGAACTAGGCTCCATCAACACGCGCATTGCAGGAATGCCGAATATCCAACGCGATGCATTGCGACTTGAACGTGAAGTGCGCGTTAACAGTGCACTCTATCAATCTATGCAAAACAATGCATTGCAAATGCGATTGCTGAAAGAAGGAAAAATCGGCAATGTACGGCTACTCGACAAAGCCGCCGTATCCAAAGTACCGGTCAAGCCGCAGAAGATTCTGGTATTGACTTTCGCATTAATGTTGGGAATTTTGGTAGGACCTGCTATTGCTCTGATCCGTACGCGTTCGAGGCCCGGCGTTCATAGTCCAAAAGACATCGAACTTCACACCGGATTGGAAGTGTATGCCGTTGTTCCCCATAGCCCCGAGCAAACTCTTTTGGACCAAGGCGACAATAAAGCCACGGCAAATAATTTGTTGGCAGACATTTACCCTCACAGCTACCCGGTCGAAACATTGAGGGGGCTACGCGTCAGCCTCAAAATCGCGATGGCCGAAGCGTCGAATAACCGAATTCTCGTTACCGGTGCAACACCGGGAATAGGCAAGAGCTTTATTGCCAGTAATTTTGCGCTTTTGCTAGCGCAGACTGGCAAGCGAGTGCTGTTGATCAACGCAGACCTTCGAAAACGTGAGCCGCGTGGAATATTTGGTCTTAAACAAGAAGGTGGCTTGTCAGAATTGCTGTCAGGGAAGCTCAGAATGCAAGAATCAATTCACGCCCAGGTTCGCCCCAACCTCGACGTATTGACTACCGGACAGCTGCCCCGCATGCCCGCCGACATGCTGGAGTCTAAGGCCTTCATTCTTGCCTTGGATATGCTCTCATCACGCTATGATCATTTGGTCATAGACACTGCTCCAGTGTTGGTAGCAGCTGACGCGGCCGCTGTGGCGCCTGCTTGCGGTGTAGTGTTACTCGTGGCTCGAGCCGATAAAACTAAATTGGAGGAGTTGAATGAAAGCGTGCGCCGACTCGCCCAGGCCGGCACGCCGATCAATGGTGTGTTGTTCAATGGAATGAACTTCAACCGAAGGTATAACGGAGACTACGGCTATAGCCACCGGATCTACCAACATGCTGCGCACCAGTATGCCGTCCAATCTAATCCGAAAATTCTTTAGAGGCTCGTAAATATGAGTACGACGGCCACTAAGGGCGACGGTCACATTGGACGGATAAATGTACCAGGAACCGATCGAGATTTAACTGCCATTAAGACGTCTAACCGTCCGTCGGCCTATGTCCATCTTGACTACGGACGCGGTCCGGACACATGGGCGAAGGCGTACCAAAAAGGCATTGTGTTTGAGGAACAACCGTATGGGTATCACTGGGCTCAGACTTGGGTCAACCTCAATTATTCTGCCGATGCTCCAGAGCCAAAGGCGGTGTCCTTGCTTCGTCGCGGTTTCAAGTTTTTGTTTGGCTTCGATCTGATACACGCATTTCGCAATCGCAGATGTGCCGACTCGGCCGATGTCATATGGACCCACACGGAGGGTGAGTATCTTGCAGACGCCTTGCTGATGAAGTTACACCTGATGAAGCGGATTCCGCTCGTTGGACAGAGTGTTTGGCTATGGGACAAATGGTCGAAATGGAGCCCTTTGCGCAAACGCTTCCATCATTGGCTGTTCGAAGAGGTGACCGTAGCGACAACTCACAGCGCATTGAACTCGAAACTTGGTACCGAAGTGCTGGGGCGCTCAGTCATCAAAGTTCCCTTTGGTATCGAGCCGACATTCGAGGTACCAGTTTCGCAACCTCGGCCTGACGGCAGGTTGCGAGTGGTTGCACCGGGGAACGACCGGCATAGAGACTGGGACACACTAAAGAAAGTCGCCCGCGACAATTCGGATATAGAGATCGTCGTGCTCTCTAAGCGTCGACGGGCAAGTCGGTTGGTATCCGCTGACGTTCCAAACTTCGTCGTGCGCAGCGCTGTCGGCATCAAGGATCTCATAGCCGCCTACGATGCCGCAGATGTCGTTGCGGTTCCGCTCCTAGGCAACCTGCACGCTTCCGGAATTACCGTGGCAATGGAAGGCATCAACGCTGGCCGTCCTGTGGTGCTAACCCGTACTGGCGGTATTGAAGATTACCTTGGGGGCACGGCTCATTATGTAGAGCCGGGCGATGCGATCGGCTTGGCGACTGCCATTCGGGCCGCTGCAGTGGTTGGCCAGGACCGCGACCTTCAAATTGCAAGGCGATCCCATCTGACAAATGCCGGCTTAATGATCAAAGATTTTGGCTCGCGCCATGTGTTGCTCACGCGTCTCGCTTTAGGCATCAGCACCCCTGAAGAAGATATCGCAATCTCTTGTTTCGCACCTGTCGTTCTCCAACATTGACGTTTTTGCGAATGAGAGCCAATGCCAGCGAGCATATTGTTGTCGGCATCGCTACTGCCGGCCGGCGAGATGTACTCGACAAAATGCTCTGGCAATTGACTCTGCAACGCAAACTTCCTGACCGCGTAATTATTTGCCCCGCCACAGATCACGATTTCGATGAATCGATCATCTCGAAGTTGCCCTATCCAATCGAAGTCGTACGCGGTGCGCGCGGACTTTGTGCTCAGCGAAACCTGATACTTAAGAAAATCTCCCACGATGATCTAGTTGTCTTTTTTGACGATGACTTTTATCCAGCGGTAGATTTTCTAGAAAAGACAATCAGCTGTTTTTCGGCCTCGCCAGATTTTGTAGCAATGACAGGGGTAGTCATCGTGGATGGGGCTTTGGGCCCTGGTATAGAGCACGATGAAGCGCTGAGAATTTTGAGTTCACACAGTGAATGCACTGATCTCACACCAGATACCATTTACAACGTCTACGGTTGCAATATGGCATTTCGCGCATCAATTATTCGAGATTCGAGCGCGGCGTTCGACGAGAATCTACCGCTCTATTCATGGCTGGAAGACGTTGATTTTTCAAGATCAATGTCTTCCAAGGGTGCCATAGGACAGAGCCGATCGCTTAGAGGTGTGCACTTGGCCACCAAGCGCGGCCGAACCTCAGGAGTGCGCTTTGGCTACTCGCAGATAGCCAATCCCATATATATGGCAAAAAAGGGAACGTTCGCGTGGTCACGCGCTTTCTCTCAAATGGGTCGCAATGTGACTGCCAATCTGGCGCGTTGCGTGAACCCGGAACCCTGGGTTGATCGTCGGGGTCGGCTTAAAGGAAACCTAGTCGCTGTCAGCGATTTGTTTAGAGGCCGACTCCATCCGCGGAGAATCTTGGAAATTAGCTGAAGACCCCCGAGTTCTATGCTGAAAACCTCTTAACCTCTTCGAGAATCGTGCGGGGACCGCCGCGCTGCCGTTCATTCCAGAACTTAGAGCATTCAAAGGCTTGGGCGCCCTTTGTAGCTCTAGAGTGCTCATCTAAACACATTTTGATGACGGCCGCTGCAAATGCCGCCGCGTCGTCATCATCGATGACCTCCACGCATTGAACCATGTCGTCTGGTAATCCTTCGACTCCGCGGACGGTACTAATTACCGGTAAACCCAGTGCCATAGCGTCAATCAACTTAATCTTCAGACCGGTGCCAGCCCGAATAGGATTTATCAAGATTGGTCCTTTTTCGAACAGATCAAGAAGCTTGTCCACCTTGCCTAAAGGGATCACACCTTCTTTACCCTGGAGGACGTCGCATATAGACCCACCGACATACAACCTGAAGTCTGGAACTTCTTTCAAGATTGCTGGCAGAACATCATTGACAAAATAGAGGATCGAAATTATGTTTGCTTCGAATAACGATCCGACAAATGAAGCAGCGCAATTTTGTCTAAGGACGGCCCGTTCGGAGGAAATAGTGATGTGACCAATTGTCGCCACCTTGTCCCCGTTCGCACGCGGAAGTATCGACCTAAAGTAATCGGCTTCTTTATCCTGAATGGCGATAATTTTGTCTGCACGATTCAAGCCTTTCGATTCTGCTTCAGCCGTGAATTCATTAAAGAACGCATCTTGCGTATCGATAATTTTGTATATGGACGAGTTCAGCGAGTCCAATACCGCAGAAAAATGAACATAGACGATTACTACTGCCCGAGGCTGCCAAATTTCAAAAAGATCGTTGATGGAGCTTGTAATTTCTCGCTCAAACAAATAATCCGGGCTACTTTGTAGCGCGGCTTTTCTTTTTATTTTCTTATACAGTTTGTAGTGAATCGAGTAAAAAGCTTTTTTTGCGAAGTCTCTAATTCGAGCCAGCGGTGTAATTTTAAGTATTACGAATCTGTGTGCCCCTAACAGCTCAACATGCTTTTCTTCATCGAATACAGCAAGCTGCCGAGATGGAATGAGTATGAAAAACAGCTCGCAGCCCATTGCATGGAGCGCTTGCACAAGAGTAAGAACTCTCGCCCGATTCCCGCCGGTGGTGGGGAACATCGGAATTTTGGAGACGATCGCAATGCGCATATTATTTGCCGTGTTTTCCACAAGAGCGGTGAGTGATCGGCACAGTAGTCTCGGCGACGGGCTCTACGGACTCACGGCTCT
This sequence comes from Variovorax sp. GrIS 2.14, assembly GCF_046115955.1. Lineage (NCBI taxonomy): Bacteria > Pseudomonadati > Pseudomonadota > Betaproteobacteria > Burkholderiales > Comamonadaceae > Variovorax > Variovorax sp. GrIS 2.14. The sequence goes on along the minus strand of NZ_JBJXIA010000015.1, from coordinate 86,575 downwards.
TTCCGGACAAATTCCCCCTCCGACCAAATCGCGGAGCGCTCGCATGTTTCCATGCAAACGTCCGCGCCTATCAACCCATGGCTCAGGAGAAAAGCTCCGGAAAGCATTGGCGAGCAGATTTCTTGCAATCTGCTTCAGCGCGCGAGGCCAGTGCATGGTGCCCTTGCGCGCGAGATACAAAGGGTTCGCTACCTGGGAATAGCCCAGACGTCGTCCGGGGCTGCGGCCCGATCGCTTGGTACCAAGATGAACACCCCGAAGGCGCGCCGCTTGAACGATTTCCCCGTATGACGCGAGCTGCCTTGAGAAATCCACGTCCTCGAGCCATGCGTAGAGCGGCAACCGTTCATCAAAGCGAATTCGATTATTGCGCACGGCCTGCATTCGAACAGCCATGTTGCATCCGTATCCGTTGTACGCCGACACCAAAGTTGTTGTCTCGCCGTTTGGCTCGGATGCTTTGAGGATGATCAAGCCATCTGCATGCCCAAGGCCAGGACCGATGATTCCATCCGCCAGAACTTTGCCTGTCGTCACCACGACAGTCGGATGCTCGGTGAACAACAGTTCAACCTCTTCAACGTAGTCGTTCGCAGGCAAAAAATCATCGTCGAAGAAAATCACAATGTCGGCTGCCGTGGCGTCGAGCAGCACGTTTCGCTGAGCAGAAGAGCCCACCGGCCCGCGCAAGACGCGAACCTTTCCAGGGTAATCCTGCAAGCAGGCCATATCGAGATCTTCGTCCCGCGCAGGACAAATTAACAGCTCGTCAGCGATGCGCGACTGTTTGGCCAGGAGGTCGATCGTTTCCGCGATCACTTCCCTCCGTCCTGCAGTGGCAATAGCAATGGCAATTTTCAGGGGGACAGTCTCTGAGTTCATGAAAGAGAAAAGATGCGGCGTTGCGGGCGCATATTTTGTAAGTAAGGGACAAGACATATCGACATCGACTGGATCAGCGCGCAATCGGCCAGGGTTTACCCATCACTATTTTGAGCAACCGATGTGCCGCCTTTTCCCATGTGAACTGAGCAGCGTGCGCTCGTCCACGTCGCTGCATCTCGGCGCGCAGCAGGCTGTCGTTGCACAGGCGGACAATCTGCTGCTCCCATTGCACCGGGTCCAGCGAATCGGCCCACAGTGCAGCATCGCCGCACACTTCGGGTAGTGCGCCGCAGGGCGAAAGGATTGCCGGACACCCCAGTGCCATCGCCTCCAGCGGTGGCAGACCGAAGCCTTCCGTCGTGGAGGGAAAGGCCAACGCCTTGGCCTGCTCCAGCAGCCCGACCAATTGCTCGTCGCTGACAAATCCGAGAAATTTGACGTTGGGGGGAACAATGTGACCTTGACTCTCAAAGTCCTCACGTGTCGCCGAACCAAACAGGGCAAGAGTGATGTCACGTAACGCTGGTGATCCAAAAGCCTTCAGGAGAACCTGAATATTTTTATGAGGCTGGACGTTGGCGAGTGCTACGACATAGCGGCTTCCCGCCAACTTGAAGGCCGCTACTTTCGTCGAATCAGGAACAAGCCGAAGCACATGGTCGCAGCCGTTGTGTATTACCCGAATACGTGCCGAGGTAGCGACCCTGAAATGGTCCAGTTGCTCCCGCGAAAACTGCGAAACAGTGAGTAATGCCGTATTGCGTTTCCCCAGCCAGGGCAACACTAGTCGATACCAAGTGCGAAAAGCAAAGGAGTACGACTCGGGCGATAGGTATATCTGTGCATCATGAACCATGGTGAACGCATCTTTGTGAAGCACCGGCCCCGTGTTGCAAAAGTTGATCAAGGTGTCGCCTTTGATGCGCCGGGGCAAAACGAGTTGCTCCCAAAACGCCCCATTCAGCTTGCGCATAAAAGAGCCCATTTCGCTGGACCCATCGTTCAATTCCACTCGAATATGCGAAAGCGGAAGGTCGCCGTACTGCCCCGCAGACATGATCACACGGCACGACACAGCAGCCGCAAGCACGGGATCGTCCGCAAGTGCTTTGTCCAGGGCCCGCAGGAGTTCGCGAGCTACACGGTTGACTCCGGATCGACTGGTTTTCGGCTGCAGGAACTTGCCGTTGATGGCAAGTCTTGTTACGGCAGCGCCCTTGGCGCCTGTGTCATTGAGACTTCTTGACATCGATTTCAGGACTTCATTTTGTTTTGACTTGTCCGAGCACAGACCTAGTGGCATCTTGACGCGGCCTCGGCATGATCTTGCTGCGGATAAGCTCGAGCAAGTGTTGTTCGAGTCCTGCCGGCCGCCCTGCCCATTGCCATGCAAGCATTGCACACGTTCCGTAGACAACCAGATAAACGATACCGATCGGTACGGCAGCTACCAACAGCTGTGGCAGGCTTGAAGCGCCCAGCGCGACGGGCTTTGTCAGCCACAGCAGGCTGCCAGCCAACAATACCGCCAACAGCGGCCGTAAGAGCGTCCCCAGTTGAGCGATCACCCCTGCACCGCTCAGACGCCGCACCATAAATAGTGCCGTAAAAGTACCGATGGCAGTCGCGATTGCACTGCCGGCGATAGCGCCCGGAATCCCGAATCGTAAAGCGCCCATCCATACCAGAGGCAGCCTGACCAGCAATTCAATGAGTGTCCGTGCAGCCAACCAGCGCGTGCGGTCCAGCGTCATCGCAAGCGGCCCCAACAGAATGGCGGGTAGCCCCAGCACCGACGATGCGCTGATCCAGCGCATCCACTCCGAGGCTGGCAACCAGCTCTCTCCCAATGTGACGCGAACAAGCACTTCTGGCCACACCAGCATTAGCCCCAGTACCGGTGCAATGACGAATGCGATCCCATGAGACAACTGCAGGTAGCGCGAACCTCGACTTTCGGCGGCCGACGCCAATGCCGCCATACTAGGACGAGCCAATGGCTGAACGAGCGCCTGAATCGGAAGCTCCGATATCTGCTTGCCCATGGCGTATTGCCCAAACGCCGCGGTCGTAATCAGTCTTGGAAGAAGGAGCCGATCGATCTGCCAGTTCAGAGCCGAGCCCAACTGGGCTATGAAATTCCAGCCGATCAGGCTCGAAAAATCCTTCCAATGCGTCAGCGTAAAACGCGGTCGCAGCGGTGCTATGAAATACGAGATAAACGTTGTAACTAGCGGTCCGCACACGGTCGCAGCAGCAATCGCCCAATAGCTCCGCGTATTGAAAGCGATGGCGACCGCGATGATGAAAGCCGCGGCCTTGCCCACCAGCTCCAGCATCGCGTCGGGGCGAAAGTTGAAGGCGCGCGCGTATTCCACCATTCGCGGGCTGACCAACCCGCGCAACGCCGGGGCCAGCGCGAGTACTGCCAGCAAAGCTGTCAGTCGAGGCTCTTCGTTGAACACTGCCAACGGCCAGGAAATAACAAGCAGCAGAGCGGCGATAACCAGCCCGCGAAGCAGGCTCAGCGTGAAAGCGGTGTGCAACATGTCTGCAACCAGAACAGGCGCACGAATCAACGCGGCTGCCATCGGCAGCTCGAACAAGGCTTCTATGACAACGACCACAGCCATCGCCACCGCGACCAAACCGAATTCAGCCGGCCCCAGGAACCGAGCGAGGCACAGCAGCATTGCCAGATCAATCAACTTCGTGGCCAGACGCGTACCCACGGTCCAGACGCCCGCCCCGACGGCACGGCTCGCCACGCTCGGTTGCTCAGTCAATGCGGGCACTCCGTCCGCTGCGCACTTGTGGCGCCCTGAAACGCGGGGTGCTCAAAAGCCGATGAACCTCGGTGGGCCAGACGGCGCGTTGAAGGATCTTATGGGCAATTGCTACCGCAAACCCGTACAGGAACGCGTTGGACAAACCGAAGTCCGGCGTAGTGCCAATAGTCAGACTGACAAAAAACATGGGTAGATACGACCACCGGGCGGCCGATAAGAGAGCACTTCCCTCGGCGTCACTACGCCCTGCCCGCCGCACAAAAAAGCACTGCAAAACAAAAAGGAAATAGAGCGCTGCGCCGGCCAATCCCACATTGCTGACAAGGGCCACTGCAAAATTCGAGGCGCGACTGCCGCCCAGACCGACTCCCAAACCGTGAGTTGCCAACAGCGCGTTCCAGGACATCTGGGTCCACATTCCTCGCTCTTCGAACGAACTGGTGTTCGCCTTTTGCAGCACCGTCACGTTGACCATGTCTAGCAGTGGAGTCAGCACGTTGGGGACAACGATAACGACCAGAAGAATGGCCCATACGGCCACGGCACCTAACCAAAACTCGCCCATAAGACCATGGCGAAGATAGTGATTGCGGTCTGACGCGAAGAATCGCCAGCACCACTCCGCAGCCGCCGCCGCGCCGAAAAGGCCCAGACCAAGATACGCTGCCGATGAGGTCGACATCCACACGAGCAGGAGCAGCAAGCCCATCAAAGCCGGAACCACGCGATCACGAAGATGCCCGGACCGCATCGCCCGTCGAAAAAAGTAGAGCGACGTCAGAAAATTCAAAGAGAGACTGCCGAAAGACGATGCCTCAGGCATCAAGCCTACGACGCGCTTGACATCCTGAACTTCTGCCTCGGTAATAAGTGCGTAGCTGGCCGTGCGAAAGACTTCCATGAACGACTGAAGAGGCAAGTATTGCGACGCAAAATCAAGAAATCCCGTAAAGACCGTGAAGGCCGCACCCAGGCACAAAGCACTCAGGGCGTGCCGGCGCATGCCCTCGCCGCGCAAGACACTTGCGAAGGCAAAAACGGCCAGTACCGAGATGCTGACATACACCAACTGAGAGAGGTTTTGAACAGTGGGCGCGAGCATTGCCGTGTCCGAGGCCAATGCGCCCGCGCGCACTGGCACCACTTCGACCTGACCGGCAAAAAAGCGCGGCATGAACAGGGTGACGATAGCGGCCACTAGCCAAAAAAGAAACAGCAGCAGCAAGCCGGATGACTTCAAGGCAGCGTCTAGCGCTTTCGTCAAGCCGCGTGCATTGCCAAGTTCACGCGCTATCAGCAGCAGGGCGACGATAGGTGTCGGCGTCAGGGTCAGCCCCGCGGTCAACTCGGTGGGGATTGCAGCAAAAGAACCGAACGGCATGGATGCGAAGAACAGGTAAATCAACACCTGCTTCTTCTGGAACAAGGCCCACAGCGCAACGCTCCAGAATATGCCGACCGGGATTAGCTCCATGTGGCCGCCCTGTCAGGTTGCAAGCCGTGGGGGCGTGGCAACCAACGAGCCGATAAGCTCGGCCATCCGTGCCCGGAATACGACCGTATCAAAAGTGGCTGCATGCGAGTGAGCCACCTCGGAGCGAAATGAGCTTGCAACAGCCTCGAAACGCTCTATCACGTCGACCATGGCTTCTGTGGTTTGTTCGGCGAAGAACAAGCCCGTGCTGCCTTCGACGACTGTCTCTAGTGCGCCGCCTTTTGCATAGGCTATAACGGGCCGCCCACTCGCCATCACTTCCAAAGGAACGATCCCGAAGTCTTCGACCCCAGGGAAAAGAAGCGCCTTGCAATGAGCGAAGTGATGCGCCATGGTGGCGTCGTCGACAGCGCCTAAAAACTCGACGGTAGGGCCAGCAAGCTGCCGGAGCGCTGGGCCTGCACCCGAACCGATAAGGACAAGCCGCCTACCCATGCGGGTGCACGCCTCCACGGCGATTTCAACCTTCTTGTAAGGCGTGATCTGACCTGCACACAGGTAGTAGTCCCCCGGTGCATCGACCGGCTCAAAGCGTGCGAGGTTGACGGGCGGGTTCACGACATGGGAAGTGCGTCGGTAATACTTCTCGATCCTTCGCGCCACATAGGCGGAGTTAGCAATGAAATGGTCGACGCGATGCGACGTGCTTACGTCCCACTGGCGCAGCGACGGCGCAGTCAGCGACATCAAGGCACGAGTCAAAGATCCCGCCGCGGAACGGTACTGCGGATACAAGTCCCAGATGTAGCGCATCGGCGAATGGCAGTAGCAAATATGAGTGGAGTCTGGACCTGGAATGATGCCCTTGGCCGGACCTGACTCGCTGGAGATGATCAAGTCGTAGCCAGTGAGATCGAAAGACTCCAGGGCATAGGGCATCAACGGCAGCATCTTTTGGTAATGCCGCACGCCGCCTAGTTTTTGCAAGAACGATGTCGTGATGCGATGGCGCTTGAGCTTCTCGGAGATGGCAGCCGGGTCGCACACCAGCGTGAAGATATCTGCCTCGGGATACAGATCGCACAGCACTTCTACAACTTTTTCACCACCGCGCATGCCGACCAGCCAGTAGTGAACGATGGCAACCTTCACGTCAGTAGGCGTTCTTGTTGATAAAGCCCTTGAACAGCGTCAAGACAATGATTTTCAAGTCGAAGCCCAGCGACCAGTTCTCGATGTATTCGATGTCGCACTCGATGCGCTTGGTCAAATCTGTGGAACCGCGCCAGCCATTGACCTGTGCCCACCCAGTAATGCCGGCCTTGACCATGTGCTTTTTCATATACGAAGGGATCTCGTTCTTGAACTGCTCGACGAATACAGGTCGCTCCGGACGCGGTCCGACGATGGACATATCACCCAACAACACATTGAGGAACTGAGGCAATTCATCGAGGCTCGTCTTGCGCAGGAATGCGCCGACTTGCGTCGACCGTGATTCGCCGGCTCTGGCCCAAACCGCACCGGTTTTTTGCTCCGCATCGGTCGGCATCGACCGAAACTTCAACATGTAGAACGTCTTGTTGTTCCAACTCACGCGCTGCTGTCGATAGAACACAGGCCCAGGCGAACTGAGCTTGACTGCAATAGCAATCGTGATCATCAGCGGAGAGATCATGAAGAGAATCAACGTCGACAAGACGAAGTCCTCGACCGCCTTGATTAGACGTGCCCTGCCCAACAACGGCGTTTGTTGCAGTGTGATCACCGGCAAGCCGGCGATTTCTTCGACCGAGTGGTTCAACAGATGCAAACCGAAAAGATCGGGCACCAGCTTGATGTCTGCTGTTGAATGCTTTAGCTGGTCGAGAGCGAAGGCGATCTTCGCTTGATCGCGCATGGGCAATGCCAGCCAAACTAGGTCGACGTTGCGTGACGCGACGTACTCGCCAAGGTTATCTAGCCGCCCGAGCATGGGCGCACCGGTCAATTCCCCGCGGTCGGCATGCGTGGCAAACCAGCCACGGACTTCGATTCCGCACGAATCGTCTCGCCGAATGGCATCGACCAAGCCCTGTGCCTCGGGGTTTGCGCCGACCACGACAGAAATACGCGTATCTATCTTCTGAGCGCTGACCCAGCGCACGGCTGCCCCAACAGCCATTCTCAAAAGCAAGGCCCCCGTGATGCTCAGGCCGAACCAACCACCCCACCATAAGCGTGATGTGTCGTGACCATCTCTCATCGCAAGCGCATACACCGCCATCAGGCAGAACATGAGCGGCCAAAGCGTCATTACCTTCAGGAGCTCCGCGGCCGTCGAGCGGCCACGCCAGCGCCGGTACAGCGAACTGCCGTTGAGGACGATGACGGCGAAGAGCACGCCACGGCTGATGGTGTGCATGTAGTCGGCGCCCATCTCGACGCTGCCGAATCGAACTGCGAAGGCCAACATTCCACTGGCTACAAAGATGCCAAGGTCGCCCGCTCGCAGGATCAAGCCCAACAACGGGTTGACCCTTCCAAGAGCGATCAGCGGGCTTTCGCGGAAGCCGGTTGCGGAACTAGACAGCATCAAATCTCCCGGAAACCAATAGTTAACCAATTTTTAACCACTGAAACTAAAAGTAACTCGACCGTAGTCTATGGCATTAGATAGAACTAAAGTGCGACTTTTTCGGCTCGCTGTGAACTTGTGGCTAGGGTAAACCACATTGCGACGTGACATTGTTTGCAATTGTGGCGATGCGATGTGACAAACGACAAAGATGTTTACCTCGACCGCCTTATTTACGGGATCATTTCTGTCAATGGAAACCGCTGTCTGCACGCTCTTCGAAGGCCACTACCACTACGGCGTTGCCGGGCTGGTGAATTCGCTTTCGGCTGCGGGCTACCAAGGGACGGTCTGGGTCGGGCATCGGGGCCCACTGCCGTCGTGGATCGTCGATGCAGACGGGTTTGATGCCGTGACCAAATGCCTGCAGGTCACGCCAACGATCCAGCTACAAACCGTCGAGCTCAATCCGCCGGTAAGCCTGACCTTCTACAAGCCGACTTTCATGCTCGACGTCCTGGAACGGCTCGCACCCGATGTGGGTGCGGTGAGCTACATGGACCCGGACATGGTCGTGAAATGCGACTGGACTGCAATCGAGCAGTGGGTCACGCCGGATGGGGTCGCCCTGGTCGAGGACCTGAACTGGTCGATGCCTTCGCATCACCCGAAACGAGCGCGGTGGCAGGCGTTCTTCGCTGGCCATGGAGAGAAGCCAGTGCGGCCGCTGGAGCGGTACTACAACGCGGGCTTCGTCGGCGTTGCACGAGCGCAGATCGACGTGCTGCGCGCATGGCAGCGGATCTGCGGGATCGTTGCTGCGTACAGCGGCGGATCGCTGCAACAGCGCCGGGTCGGCGAGGCCGATCACCTCTTTCACTCGGCGGATGAAGACGCGCTGAACTTCGCGTTGTCGCTTTCCACCACCCGGCTAGAAACCTTCGGGCCGGAGGCTATGGATCTCGCACCAGGCGGAAAGCACTTGTCACACGCCGTCGGGTCGTTCAAGCCATGGCAAGGGCACCACGTGCGACGAGCGCTTCAAGGCAAACCACCCAACGTAGCCGGCGAATGGTTCTATCGCTTCGCGGCAGGCCCGCTGCTGCCCTTCTCTCGTTTGAAGCTGGCAAAGCGCAGGGTGGCGATGCGGGTGGCGTTGGCTTTAGGAGCGCTCTATACGGTTGCGCTGGCGGTTAACAACGTACTTCTTGCTCGTAAGCGGCGTCCTGCCGCCAGATCCAGGCGGCAGGCCAGAGGATTTCCGGCCTTTGAAATGACTTCTTATTGAGAAGCACGTTATGGGTAAGCCGGCCGAGTTGCGCGCCAGGTCGCCCGTTTAGAATTCGCCTCGAACCGCGGGCGTAGCTCAATGGCAGAGCTGTTGCTTCCCAAGCAACTGACGAGAGTTCGATTCTCTTCGCCCGCTCCATCACAGGCGCATCACGCGCACCTTAAGAGCCCTCAGCAACCGCTGACATCCGCTCGATCCCCCGCCTCTCCAGTGCACCGCTTCTGCTGACAAGGACCGTTTGTCGGTCGCCTCTCTATCACCGGGTTTTCCATTAATCAATCCACTTGATTTATTTACTCCAAGTCCCGAAACTCTGGCGTGCCTTGCCAATACTTTTCGACCACAACTGGAGACAAACCCATGATCAAGCTGACCCTCGCCGCCGCCCTGACCTCTGCCGCCCTCGCCGCCTGGGCGCCCGCCCATGCAGCCGAGCCGATCATCGGCCTGGTCACCAAGACCGAGACCAACCCCTTCTTCGTGAAGATGAAAGAAGGCGCCACCGCGGAGGCCAAGGCCAAGGGCGCCAAGCTGCTGTCAGGGGCCGGCAAGGCCGACGGCGACAACGCCGGCCAGGTGGCCGCGATGGAAAACATGATCGCAGCCGGTGCCAAGACCATCCTCATCACGCCCAACGATTCGAAGGCGATCATTCCCGCCATCAAGAAGGCGCAAGACAAGGGCGTGATGGTGATCGCGCTCGACAGCCCGACCGATCCGGCCAGCGCCACCGACGCCCTCTTTGCGACCGATAACTACCAGGCCGGCGTCCTGATCGGCCAGTACGCCAAGGCGGCAATGGCGGGCAAGCCGGTGAAGATCGCGACGCTCGACCTGCTGCCGGGCCACCCGGTCGGCGCGCAACGCCACAACGGCTTTTTGCAGGGCTTTGGCCTGAAGAGCTTCGACGCCAAGATCAACGAACTGGCCAAGCCGGCTGAAGTGGTGTGCATGGCCGACAGCTTCGGTGACCGCGCCAAGGGCCAGACGGCAATGGAAAACTGCCTGCAGAAGAACCCCGACATCAACCTGGTCTACACCATCAACGAGCCCGCCGCGGCCGGTGCCTACAACGCGCTGCAGAAGGCCGGCAAAGAGAAAGGCGTGATGATCGTCTCGGTCGACGGCGGCTGCGACGGCATCAAGGACGTCTCTGCCGGCAAGATCGCCGCGACCTCGCAGCAGTACCCGCTGAAGATGGCCGCGATGGGCGTCGCCGCCGGCATCGACTACGCCACCACCGGCAAGAAGGCCAGCGGCTATACCGATACCGGCGTGACGCTGATCTCAGCCAAGCCGGTGACCGGCGTCGACAGCAAGGACGTGAAGGTCGGCACCGATCTCTGCTGGGGCAAGAAGTAAGTGAAGGGCAAACTGCCCCCGATCGGGCAGCTCGGCCCGTTCATCGCACTGCTGATCGCGTGCATTGCTTTCGGCACCACGACCGATCGCTTCTTCAGCGGCGAGAACTTCTCGCTGATCCTGCAGCAGGTGACGGTCGTCGGCGTCATCGCCATCGGCCAGACGCTGATCATCCTCACCGCGGGCATCGACCTGTCGTGCGGAATGATCATGGCGCTGGGCAGCATCGTGATGACCAAGCTGGCGGCCGACCTCGGCTTGCCGGCGCCGCTGGCGATAGTGGCGGGCATCGGCGTGACGGCCGCCTTCGGGCTGCTCAACGGCCTGCTCGTGACGCGCATCAAACTGCCGCCTTTCATCGTGACGCTGGGCACTTTCAACATTGCCTTTGCCATCACGCAGCTCTATTCCGGCGCGCAGACGGTGACCGAGGTGCCGCCGATGATGAACTGGCTCGGCAGCACTTTCGCACTGGGCGGCACCAACATCGCCTACGGCACGGTGCTGATGATCCTGCTGTACCTCGGCGTGTGGTTCTGGCTGCGTGAAACCGCCAGTGGCCGGCACATCTATGCGGTGGGCAACAACCCGGAAGCGACACGGCTGGTGGGCATTCCACCGGAGCGCGTGCTGCTCGGCGTGTATGTGCTGGCCGGCGTCTTCTACGGCATCGCGTCGCTGCTGTCGGTGGCGCGCACCGGTGTCGGCGACCCAAACGCGGGGCAGACGGAAAACCTCGACGCCATCACCGCGGTGGTGCTCGGCGGCACAAGTTTGTTCGGCGGGCGGGGCATGATTCTCGGCTCGCTGGTCGGTGCGATCGTCGTCGGCGTGCTGCGCAACGGGTTGACGTTGATGGGCGTGTCTTCCGTCTATCAGGTGCTGATCACCGGCATCCTGGTGATCGTCGCGGTGACGGTGGACCAGCTGTCGCGCAAAGGAGCACGTTGATGGACGCGAGCACTCTCCCGCGCATCGTGATGCAGGCAAAGGGGCTGATAAAGCGCTATGGACAAGTCGTTGCACTCGACGGCGCCGACTTCGAGCTGCGTGCCGGCGAGATCCTGGCTGTCATCGGCGACAACGGCGCGGGCAAGTCGTCGCTGATCAAGTGCCTTTCCGGCGCCACCGTGCCGGACGAAGGCGAGATCATCTTGGACGGCAAGGTGATCCACTTCAAGGGGCCGATCGACGCGCGCCGTGTCGGCATCGAAACGGTGTACCAGGACCTGGCCGTCGCGCCCGCGATGACGATCGCCGAGAACCTGTTTCTCGGTCGAGAAATCCGCCGCCCGGGCTTTGCCGGCAACGTGCTGCGCATGCTCGACAAGAAGCGGATGCTTGAAGAAAGCGTGATGCGGATGAACGACCTGAAGGTCGGCATCCGCTCGATGACGCAGGCGGTCGAAACGTTGTCGGGTGGGCAGCGGCAATGCGTCGCGGTGGCGCGCGCAGCGGCGTTCGCGCACCACGTCGTCATCCTCGACGAGCCGACCGCGGCGCTCGGCGTCAAGGAGGGCAATATGGTGCTGGAGCTGATCCGCCGGGTGCGCGACAAGGGGCTGCCGGTGGTGCTTATCAGTCACAACATGCCGCACGTCTTCGAGATTGCCGATCGCATCCACGTGGCGCGACTGGGCAAGCGCGGTGCGGTGCTGAATCCGAAGAAGATCAGCATGAGCGACACGGTGGCAGTGATGACAGGCGCGTTGCCGCCCGAGCAGTTGCCCGCCGAATGCCTCGCGTGAACGTGGCGGGTGAGCTCGCACAAGAGGCCAGCCGGCTGCGCCCTCGCGGGTCGAGCCAGGGCGGGCTGCGGCAATACAACGAGCGCGTAGTCCTGCAGGCGATCCGCAACCACGGCGCCCTCCCCGGCGCGGCGCTGGCACGGCTCACCCAACTCACGCCGCAGACCATTTCGCTCATCACCAAGCGCCTGATCGAAGACGGACTGCTGCTGCGCGGCGCCTTGCTGCGCGGCAAGGTCGGGCAGCCGTCGGTGCCGCTGGCACTGAATCCGGACGGCGCGTTTTCCATCGGTATCAAGCTCGGGCGCCGCAGCCTCGACATGCTGCTGGTCGACTTCGCCGGCGCGGTGCGTGCGCGTCGCAGCCTGGCCTACGACTATCCGACCCCGGAGGCGGTGTTCGAAGAAATCGACTTGCGGCTGGCGGAGTTTCGCGGGCTGCTCGGTGCGTCGGGGCTTGAGCGATTGCAGGGCATCGGCATCGCGGCGCCGTTGTCGCTCGGCGGCTGGCAGGCGCTGATGGGCATCGATGCAAAGCGCGCCCTGGCCTGGAACCGTACCGACGTGCGCGCCAAGGTCGCGGAGCTTTCGGGGTTGCCGGTGACTTTCGTCAAGGACACGGCGGCAGCATGTGTCGCCGAGCTGGTGGCGGGCCGCGGCCGGAGCGTGCGCAGCTTCGTCTACGTCTTCGTGGACACCTTTATCGGCGGTGGACTGGTCATCGACAGCCATCTGCAGGGCGGGCTCAACGGCAATGCGGGCGCGGTGGGTTCACTGGCGCTGAATCGTGCGGCGCCGGGCGACACAGCCGCGCCACCGCAGTTGCTGAGTGTGGCGTCTCTCATCACGCTGGAGCGCCTGTACGAGGCCGCCCGGCTCGACCCATCCGCTGTCGCCGACGACCGCGCACTGCAAGCGCCATGGCGCGCCATCACGCAGCAGTGGCTCGACGAAGCGGCCCACGCGATCGTCTTTGCGATCCACGGCGCGGCGTGCCTGCTCGACCTGGAAGGCGTGATCGTCGATGGTTCGTTCAGCCGCAACATGCTGGCCGCCATGCTCGACGCCATCGACAAGGCGAAGCATCGCTACAACTGGGAAGGCGTCGAATGCCCCGAGGTGCTACCCGGCACCACCGGCTCGGACGCGCGCGCGCTGGGCGGCGCGTTGCTGCCGCTGCACGCCAACTTCGCGCCGGATCGCGATCTGTTTCTCAAGCTCGACAAGACGTCGACCTGAGTTCGGTCGGCAAGCTGCGGTCATTCGCCCCAGCTGAAAACGACACCGGCGCGCGTTTTCGTGGCGTCGATCAGGCGCGCATTGGGTTCGTCGGTGCCGGCGACCCAGGCGAGTGCCGCTTCGTGGCTGCGGCCGAACTGCCGGTGTCGCTGCACGAGTCGATCGTTTCGCAGCCCGTCGTCGACATCGACGAACCAGACTTCGTCGAGCAGCTCCGCGACGCCGGCCCAGCCGCCCTGGTCGTGCAGCAGGTAGTTGCCTTCGGTGATGACCAGTTGCGTTTTGGCATGAACCGCGATAGCGCCGGCAATCGGCTCTTCGAGGTCGCGGCGAAACTCCGGCGCATAGACGATCTCGCCCTTGTCTTGCTGACGCAGCCGCTGCAACAAGCTCAGGTAGCCACCCGTATCGAAGGTGTCCGGCGCGCCTTTTCTGTCGGCGCGACCGAGGCGCCGCAGCTCGATGTTGGCGAGGTGGAAGCCGTCCATGGGCACCACTTGCGACAGCGCTGCGAACTCGCGTTGCAACGCGACGGCCAGCGTGGACTTGCCGGCACCCGGCGGGCCGACGAGTCCCAGTATTTTTCGTTGCCCGTCGGCCAGCAGGTCTTGCACACGCTCCAGGAAACGCTGTGGCACGGAAACCGAAGGAGGAGCAGATGGCATCGTGGGGGTCGCTGTCGACATCGTGAATCCTTATCGAAAAACGCTCAGTGCCCCAAAACGCGCAGGCCCAGCAAAACGACAACGATAACAACCAGCAGCCCGGTGGTGCACTGCCAGAACCGCACTGGGTGTCTTTCGATGAGTGGCAAGGTCCGCGTTTGCAAAAACTCCTGTCCGGGCGCGCGAAGGTCGTGAGCGAATTCGGATACCGCCTCTTGCCGCTTCGCGGGATTGGGGTGCAGTGCCTTTTGCATCACGGCATCGATCCATGCGGGCAGGTCGGGCCGAAAGTGGCGCACCGGCAGGTAGCGCAACCGAGCGACGTCGGCAGGTGAACGGACCCGCGATGCGTGCAGGCCGTACGGCAATTGCCCCGTGAGCATCTGGTAGGCGATGACGGCCAGGGAAAACAGATCGGAGCGAACGCTGCCGCCATGGCCGACGAAGTATTCGGGCGCCGTGTACTGCAAGGTTCCGACGATGGCGAGTGCATCGCGCGCGCCGGCACTCTCGGCCAAGCCCGCCACGTGGGCCGAAGCGAGGTCGATGATCTTGACCGTGCCGGTGCGGTCGATCATCACGTTTTCGGGGCGAAGGTCCTGGTGCAGCATCTCCCGGCCATGCAGCGCTTGCAGCCCCAGCGCCAGTTGCTCGATGAGGCCGCGCACGCTGTCCAGGCTCGGCTTCGGGTGGTCGACCATCCACTGCGCCAGCGTCTGGCCTTCGACGTATTCCATCGCGACGTACAGATGGTCGCGCGGCCGGTCGATGGCGCTCGCCTTCAGCACATGCGGGCTGTCGACGCGCCGCGCCACCCACTCTTCGAGCACGAAGCGATCGAGATAGTCGGTGTCCTCGCGCATGTCGACAGAAGGCAGCTTGAGCACCACTTGCTGCCCGGTGGCGTCGTCTACCGCAAGGTGTACGTGGCTGCGCGCACTCACCTGCAGTTCGCGCACGAGCGTAAAGCCTTCGAAGCGTGCCCGTGGCGCCAGCGGCGGCGATATGGCAAGGGCCTGCCGCTGCGACTGCAGCTGCGCGGCGTCGGCGGCCGGGAGTTCGTCGATGCGCAACAGCTGCACGGTGGCATCGTCGTCGCTGCCCTTGTCCCGTGCTGCAGTCGCCAGCAGCCGAGCCGCTTCGTCGAAGTCGTCGCCGCATCGGGCGAGCGCGTCGTGCACGGCTTCCGCGTCCAGATGGGCATAGGCGCCATCGGTCGCCAGCAAGTAGATCTCGCCGACCTCGGCGGCCCAGTCGCTGTAGTCGATGTCGACGTTCGAGTCGGCGCCCAGTGCCCGCCCCAGGTACGACTCGACCGACGACAGGTGAACGCGATGGTCCTCGGTGAGTTGCTCCAGCGCGTGCGGATGCAGCCGATAGATGCGTGCGTCGCCAACGTGCAGCATGTGCACGTCGCGGCCCTTGAAGATGAGCGCGCTGAAGGTGCAGACATAGCCGCTGTCTTTGTCGAAGCGGGCGTCGCTGCGCATCGTCTGCGCGTGCAGCCACGAGTTGGTGGCGCTCAGTACGCGTTGGGCCGAGCGGCGCACCGACCAGGCATCGGAGGTCGCGTAGTAGTCGTCGAGAAAGCCGCGCACAGCCGCCGCGCTCGCGACCTGGCTGACGCGGCTGGAGCCGATGCCGTCGGCCATCGCCACCGCGATGCCTTTGGACGTTCGCAGCGAGCCCTCCGGCAGCATTGCACCATGAAAGTCCTGGTTGACTGACTTGGTACCGGTCAGCGAATGCTGACCGAGCGTGACCCGCAATGTTTTGCGCAAGCGAGGCTTCAGCGCAAGACGCGCTTGGGTGCGGTCTTGTAGTGGGTAGCGTAGAGCGTCAGGCCGACAAAGGTCAGTCCGCCGACCAGGTTGCCCAGCACCGTCGGGATCTCGTTCCAGATCAGGTAGTCCAGCAGCGTGAACTTGCCACCCAGCATCAGGCCGGTGGGGAACAGGAACATGTTCACGACCGAGTGCTCGAAGCCCATGTAGAAGAAGATCATGACCGGCATCCACATGCCGATGGCCTTGCCCGACACGGTGGTCGACATCATGGCGGCGACGACGCCGGTCGAGACCATCCAGTTGCACATCACGCCGCGAATGAACAGCGTCAGCATGCCGGAGGCGCCGTGTGCGGCATACCCCAGCGTGCGGGCCTCACCGATGCCGCCGAGCTTGGCGCCGATGACGTTGGGCGCCTCGCTGAAGCCGAAGGTGAAGATGATCGCCATGAACACCGCGACCGTCAGCGCGCCGGCAAAGTTGCCGACGAACACCAGACCCCAGTTGCGCAGCACGCCGGCCCACGTGGCACCGGGGCGCTTATCGAGCACGGCCAAGGGTGCCAGCGTGAACACACCGGTCAGCAGGTCGAAGCCCATCAGGTACAGCATGATGAAGCCGACCGGAAACAGCATCGCGCCGACCAGCGCGTTGCCGGTGTTGACGGTGATGCTGACCGCGAAGGCCGCTGCCAGCGCCAGGATGGCACCGGCCATGTAGGAGCGAATCAGCGTGTCGCGCGTCGACATCAGCAGCTTGGATTCACCGGCATCGACCATCTTGGTCACGAACTCGGCGGGGGCTAGATAGGCCATGGGATTCCTTGAAGCAGAGAGAAAGAAAAATAACGAGAAGAGATCGGGCGGGCGATGCGCTCAGGCCAATGCGACTTGCACGCGCCCCTGTTCGATACGCACCGCATGCGCGCGCACCGAGTACTCCGGGGATTCGATGCATTCGCCGTTGCGCAGGTCGAAGTGGTTCTTGTAGAGCGGCGACGCGACGACGATGCGATCGCCCAGGCTGCCCACCAGCCCGCGCGACAGCACGCTGGCCCGCGACTTGGGGTCGACGTTGTCGATCGCGAAGAACTGCCCTGCCTGGCCGATGTGGAAGATCGCGACATGCACGCCGTCGACCAGCGCGCACACGCCGGTGTCGGGCAGGATGTCGGTGGCCGCGCACACGGCAGTCCAGTGGAAAGTTTCAGTGGTCATGGTGAGATGTCCTCGGATGTTCAGGCGCTGGCGGTGGCGGTGGAGTTGGCGGCGGAGGTTTCGGCCTCCGCTTTGCGCTCTTCGGCACGGGCCGGCCGGATCTGGCCGCGCTCTTCGACGAACACGATGTGCTCGTCCTTCTTGTCGCTGTTGACGAAGGAGCGAAAGCGCTGGCGCGTGGCCGGGTCGTTGACGGCCGTCTTCCACTCGCACTGGTAGGTGTCGACCACGTGCTGCATCTCGGCTTCGAGTTGGGCGCCGAGCCCCAGCGTGTCCAGAATGAGCACGTCCTTCAGGTAGTCGAGCCCACCTTCGAGGTTGTCGCGCCAGGTGCTGGTGCGCTGCAGCCGGTCGGCGGTGTGCACGTAGAACATCAAAAAGCGGTCGACCAGCCTGACCAGCTCGGCCTTGCTCAGGTCGGACGCGATCAACTCCGCGTGGCGCGGCTTCATGCCGCCGTTGCCGCACACATAGAGGTTCCAGCCCTTTTCGGTGGCGATGATGCCGACGTCCTTGCTCTGTGCTTCGGCGCATTCGCGGGTGCAACCCGACACGCCGAACTTGATCTTGTGCGGCGTGCGCAGACCCTTGTAGCGGTTCTCCAGTTCGATCGCCATGCCCATGCTGTCGTCCACGCCGTAGCGGCACCAGGTCGAGCCGACGCAGCTCTTCACCGTGCGCAACGACTTGCCATAAGCATGGCCTGACTCGAAGCCGGCCGCGATCAGTTCTTCCCAGATCGGCGGCAGCTGTTCGACGCGCGCACCGAACAAATCCACGCGCTGGCCGCCCGTGATCTTGGTGTACAGGCCGTACTTCTTTGCGACCTGGCCGACGGCGATCAGGCCATCGGCCGTGACCTCGCCGCCGGGCATGCGCGGCACCACCGAATAACTGCCGTCCTTCTGGATGTTTCCAAGGAAATAGTCGTTGCTGTCCTGCAGGCTCGCCAAGTCTTTCTTCAAGACGAAGTCGTTCCAGCACGACGCGAGGATGCTGGCTGCGGTCGGCTTGCAGATATCGCAACCCAGGCCCTTGCCGTGTTGGGCCAGCAGATCACCGAAGGTCTTGATCTCGCCGACGCGCACCAGGTGATACAGCTCCTGGCGCGAATACGCGAAGTGCTCGCACAGATGGTTGTTGACCGCCATGCCGCGCTTTGCCATCTCCATCTTCATGACCTGCGTGACCAGCGGCACGCAGCCGCCGCAAGAAGCGCCAGCCTTGGTGCAGGCCTTCATGCCGGCGGCGGTGCTGACGCCCTCGCCCACCGCCGCGCAGATCTGACCCTTGCTGACGTCGTTGCACGAGCAGATCTGCGCGCTGTCGGGCAGCGCCTCCACGCCGAGCCCGGGCCTGGCCTTGCCGTCGCTCGACGGGAGGATCAAGAACTCCGGATCGGCCGGCAACGTGATGCCGTTGAGCGCGAGTTGCAGCAGGGTGCCGTACTCGGCGGCATCGCCGACCAGCACCGCGCCCAGCAGTTGCTTGCCGTCTTCGCTGACCACGATCTTCTTGTAGATCTGCTTGTGCTCGTTGATGTACTGGTAGGCGCGCGACTTGGGCGTCTTGCCGTGCGCGTCGCCGATGCTCGCCACGTCCACGCCCATCAGCTTGAGCTTGGTGCTCATGTCGGCGCCGGTAAAGGCGGCGTCGTCCTGCCCGGCGATGTGCTTGGCGGCCACGCGCGCCATGTCGTAGCCCGGTGCCACCAGGCCGAAGGTCTGGTCGTTCCACGCCGCGCATTCGCCGATGGCGTAGACGTTGCGGTCGCTGGTGCGGCAATGGGTGTCGACCGCGATGCCGCCCCGCGCGCCGATCGCCAGCACGCTCTGCCGCGCCAATTCGTCGCGCGGACGAATGCCTGCGGAGAACACGATCATGTCGGTCTCCAGATAGGTGCCGTCGGCGAACACCATGCGGTGCCGTGCGGTCGCGCCGTCGACGATCTCGACCGTGTTGCGGCCGGTGTGCACGTGCAGGCCGAGCGCCTCGATGCTGTTGCGCAACGCGCGGCCACCGCCCTCGTCGACCTGCACCGCCATCAGGCGCGGGGCGAATTCGACGACGTGCGTTTCCAGGCCCATGTCGCGCAGCGCCTTGGCGCATTCGAGTCCCAGCAAGCCGCCGCCCACGACCACGCCGGTCTTTGAGCGGGCGCCACATTCCTTCATCGCTTCCAGGTCTTCGATGGTGCGATAGACAAAACAGTTGGGGCGGTCGCGGCCGGGCACCGGTGGCACGAAGGGCGACGACCCCGTGGCCAGCACCAGCTTGTCGTAGTGCACCACCTCGCCGTCGGCGGTGGTGACGGTGTTGTCGCGGCGCTCGATGGCCACTGCGCGAGCCGCCAGTCGCAAGGTGAAGCCGGTGCGCTCGAAGAAGCCCGGCTCGACCAGAGACAGATCTTCAGCCGTCTTGCCGGCAAAAAATTCAGAGAGATGAACCCGGTCGTAGGCCGGGCGCGGCTCCTCGCACAACACCGTGACCTGTGCATCGGCGATACCGAGCGCATGGAGCTGTTCGAGAAATTTGTGGCCCACCATGCCGTGGCCAATCACTGCGATTTTCATGTCGTGTCCTGCACGCAGCCGGTCCGGTGAAAGGGAGCGGTGGCCGACGCTGTCAGGACAGAGTCGACACGGCCCCCGCTCGCTGGATGCGGATGCAAATCGGGTTGGAACAGACGAACAGTCGAGCATCGATGCTCTCAGTTCGTTCGGATCCCGCCGCCATTGGCGGAGGCAATATGTTGGCCGCGGCGACGGTGCCGTCGGAACACTGATGGACATCACGCAACATCCATGCCGGCCTTTTTGCGCGATGAGTCTTCTGAATGCCGAAGGCATGCGCTGTTCTGGCGCGTGAATCCTTGGTTTGGTGCACCGGACAACTTGGCAGGAACTCGTTTGGCGTGCGACAACATCGGCAAAATGCGCAGCTCGATAGCTCAAAAGGAATGACTGTGACTCCGACGACCCGGCCTCTTGCCCCCTTGACCACTCCGAACGCTTCGACCACTTCATCCATGTCGGCGATGACCGTGGCCGCCGCCATCCTGGCGCTCTGCGCAGGTTGCGGCACGCGCTCGCCGGCACCTGCCAACGCGCCTGCATCGACTGCGCAGGCTGCAGCTGCACCAGCGCCCGCCCGCGCCGCGCCAGTGAAGCCAGTGCGCGAAGGCATTGAATACGCAGCGCTGTCGGACCTCATCGGTGAAGGCACCGGCAAGCAGGTGAAGCAGGACCTGGTCGGCAAGTCGGTCAGCGTCGACCTTGCCAAAGCCACCGGGCACAACGTGCCTGCAGGCGCGTATGCGGTCGACAGCACCGACCAGACCTTTTTCGTGTGCCGATCGGTCGCGCCCGGCTACACGGGCGGCGCCGTCACCGCCAAGGTCCGCGACTACCGCTATCTGCCCCGAAGCAAACAGAAGATCGTCGACCTCGACCGCTGCGCACCTGAAGTCGCTGCAGTCGCCGCGCCGATTGCGGCCGCGCCAGCGCCTGCTGCTGCGGCGGCCGCAGCGCCTGCGCCCTACGCTGGAGGCGCCAAGCCCGGCATCGATGCCAAGGGGAACGTGACGGACTCGTCCAAGGTCGAGGCCGGCAGCGGTCGCACGGTCAAGGGCTTGAACGACTACGAAGGCGAAATCACCGGCAACCCGGCACCCGGCAGCAAGTTCACCAAGCTCCAGATCGGAATGCCCTTGCGACAGGTCACGGACCTCGCTGGCCCGCCGACCGACCAGGGCGCCTACATGACCGGCAAGGCCTGGATTCCGTTCTATTTCGGCGCCGACCGTCATCGCTTCGAAATGACCTACAAGGGTCAGGGCCGACTGATTTTTGCCGGCGGCGGCATGGGCGATTTCTCTAGTGGCTATCTGATCTGGATCATCCACAACCCCAACGAAGCGGGCTACCGCTAGTCGGCACGCCGGCGCACCGGCCATGGCCGCAGTAGTACAAAAGGCCAAGGAAGCGCAGGACTACGCGGGTCAACGCCTGAAGCAATCTTTTGGGATGTAAGGGCGTTTTCCTGCACGGTCCGTGGCACGCGTCTGTCCTGGGGGCTGCATCGCGCGACTGAAGATTGCGTCCATGCAAACGAAGGAGCAAACCATGACTCAGTCCGATGACATCGTCGTGCCGACAAATCCCGGCCAGGCGGTCGATGTGACCCAGATCGCTGCGGTAGAGCAATGGACCCAGCGGCTCGGGGTAACCGAGGAGGCGCTGCGTCTTGCAGTGGCCGAAGTCGGCACATCCGCAGAAGAAGTGCGAACGCATCTCGGCGTGAGCTGAGCCAAGCGCCGTCGCGCTGCGCGAAGCAGGGCTTCATTGATCGCTCGCGGTCAGTGAAGCTCGATGCGCCACCACGGCGGCAACAGGCACTGCACCTCGGGCAGCGCGAACCGATCGTCGAGCAGATACAACACGCCCGCATCCTGCTCGGTGCGAATCACGCGGCCCGCCGCCTGCACGACCTTGCGCAGGCCGGGATAGAGGTACGTGTATTCATAGCCCTGCCCGAAGCGCTCCTGCATCCGCTCGCGCATCACGTCGTTCAATTCGTTGTGCTGCGGCAGTCCGAGACTCGCAATGAAGGCGCCGACCAGACGCTCGCCGGGCAGGTCGATTCCTTCACCGAAAGCGCCTCCCAGCACAGCAAAGCCGATGCCTTGCCCACCGGCGACAAAGCGCGCGACGAAGGCTTCGCGTTCAGACTCCCGCATGCCACGCGACTGCGCCCACATCGGCACGTCGGGATAGCGCGCGGCCATCGCATCGCACGCACTGTCCAGGTAGTCGAAGCTGCTGAAGAAAGCCAGGTAGTTGCCGGGTCGTTGCTGGTACTGCGCCGCGATGATCTTCGTCAGCCGCTCCAGCGATCGATCGCGGTCACGGTAGCGCGTCGAGATCTGCATTGCCACGCGCACCGTGAGCTGGTGCGTTTGAAACGGCGAGCCGACATCGAGATGTGCGGTGCCTTGCGGCATGCCGAGTGCATCACGATAGAACGCGAAAGGCGCGATCGTTCCGGAAAAGCACGCGACAGACAGCGCACGTTCGAAGCGCGGCTTCAGGAAATACGCCGGGATCAGGTTGCGGATCGCGAAACCGCAGGGGCCGTCAGGATGTGCATCGATCGTGCTTTCAAGTACCGAGTGCTCGCCGAACTCATCAGACAGACGTACGAAGCGAAGCATGTCGAAGAAGAACGGCTGCATCGGGCCGTTGGCCTCGGCCGGGTGATCCGCGAAGTGGTCGGACATGGCGCCGATGGCTTCCTGTAGCGCGCGATGCAGGCGTTCTGGAATCTGGTCGCGGATGGCGTACGGCGTAAAGGCGGATGGCGTCGCGCCGCGCTGCGCCAGCTGCAGCGAATCCCACTCGCGCTCCAGCTTGTCGAGCGCCTGCTTGATGTGACGCGGTGCCACGCGCAGCGCAACGGCGAGCGCGGCGCTGTCGAGCTCGGACGAGTACATGCTGCGCGCCCGCTCTATCAGGTTATGTGCCTCGTCGACCAGGACCGCGGCGCGCCACTCTTCGTCGATCATGAGCGCGTACAGGAACGCACTGCCGTCGAAGTAGTAGTTGTAGTCGGCGACCACGACATCGCTCCACCGCACCAGTTCCTGCGCCAGAAAGTACGGGCACACGCGGTGCGCCGACGCGACGTTTCGCACCGTTTCGCGGTTCAGCAATGACTGCCCTACCGCCTCGCTGCGTGCTGCCGGCAAGCGGTCGTAGAAGCCGGCCGCCAAGGGGCACGCGTCGCCGTTGCATGCGCGGCCCGGGTACTCGCAGACCTTCTCTCGCGCGGCGAGTTCGAGCACCCGCAACGTGGGGCAGTCTTTGCGCAGCACGCGCAGCGAGTCGAGCGCCACGGCACGGCCGGAGGTCTTCGCGGTCAGGAAGAACAGCTTGTCGGTGCGATGCGCGGTCCAGCCTTTCAGCAAGGGAAAGAGCGTGGCAATCGTCTTGCCGATACCGGTCGGTGCTTGCGCGATCAGGCAACGCTCGGCCGCGGCGGCGCGGTAGACGCCTTCTGCCAGTTCACGCTGACCGGGTCGAAAGCCGGCGTGCGGAAACGCGAGAGACGACAGGTCACGCGCCAGCGCAGCGCGATGCAAAGACTCCTGCCACGCCCATGCCATGAAGCGACTGCAAAGCGCCTCGAATTCAACTTGCAGATCGGCGCGCGTGCGCTGTTCTTCAAGCACGGTTTCGTCGCCGCTATGGATGTCGAGGTAGACCAGCGCGACCGTGATGTGGGCCAGCGCGTGCTTCTCGCACAGCATTGCGGCATAGGTGCGGGCCTGGGCCCAATGCAACGCGCGGTGATTGCCCTTGATCGCGTCGAACTCCCCGCGAAACGTCTTGATCTCTTCGACACGGCCCAGCTCGGCATCGAAGCCATCGGCACGACCCCGCACCCGCAGGCCGCCGAAGCTCGAAGACAGCGAAACCTCGCCCTGGAACCCCGGCCCGCGCCGTGATTGAACGAGGTGATGGCCGGCGATGCCTTCCTGCGCGCTGGGCGCGGGCGCGAAGCGCAAGTCGAGATCGCCGGCCTTGGCGGCGAAGGCGCACAGCGACTTGACGGACACCGTGAGGTCGAGCGCCGGACGTGGCGGCGTCGCTACGTCAGCAGGGAGGGAGTCGGACAGGAGCGCCATGCAAGCAACAGGCCCTGGTCAACGGACCGAAGGCAGCGTTGCGCAGTCGGTCAGCGGAACCTGAAGATCTTCTTCGAAGCCCGGAACCGGCTGCGCCTTGGCCAGCGCCATCCAGACTGCGAACGGCATGCGGGCCTGCGAGCGATGCACCACCGCACGCGCCACCACGAGTCGATCGTTTTCAAGCATCAGCACGCCGCATTCGACAGGGATTTCGTCGGCAGAACCGATCGGCCGCCCGCGCGCGTCGCAGCCCAAAACGTACCAGCACTCGCCACCCAGATCGAGGTAGGCCGCGCGCTTGTCGGGCTTCTTCAGGTCCGACAGAAGATCGGAGCGACGCACCTTGATTTCGTGAACGATCGGTTGGGCATACGCCTCGACGCTGGTGTTGCGGATCGAAAAAACATCGGGCCGCGCGATGCACCAGCGATGCGGGTCGCCTTCGTTGGTGCCCGCCAGCCGTGCACGCAAACTCAGGTTGCGCCAGGCGATGCGGCCAGCGCGCGTCATCTCGCGCGCCACACGCTCGACCAGCGCCTCGTGCGCCGACAGCGCCGCGCGGTTGACGACGAGCGATGCGGCGATGTGCGCGATGCCGCGGTCGGTGACGCGCAATGTTTCATACCCCAGCGCCGACCGCACGCGCTCCAGCAAACCCGCAGCGAGCAGATCGACCTCGATCGCATCGCAACACGGCCAGCCGGAAGATCGGTACACATCGCGCAAGCGACGCGCGTGGGTGCGGCTAAGCACGATGTCGCCCGGAAGCGAGTCGACAGGTACTTCGTGAGCGATGGATTCGGCCAGCATGGTGCGAGATGAATGGCGTTGATTGGTCAATGGAAATCTCTGCTTTTGTTTTGCCCTGCGAGTCGGCCGAGCCACGGCGTCAAGTCCTTGAAGCCTTGCGCCAGCAAATGCCGCACGTTGCCGCCGCTGGCCACGTCGCGCTGCCACACGCCCTTGACGGCGAGCAGCTTGGACTTCAACAACGGTTCGCGCTGTTCTTCGACCAGGTCGTTCCAGACGATCACGTTGACGATGCCGGTCTCATCTTCGAGCGAGACGAAGATGGTGCCCTTGGCGGTTTGCGGACGCTGCCGCATGGTGACGATGCCACAGGCACGCACCACCCGGCCGTGCGGCAGGTCGTGCAGCTCGGCCGCACTCAGCAACTTCAGGCGCGCCATGCGGGGCCGCAGCAGCGCCAGCGGATGGCGCCGCAGCGTGAGGTTCATGGATGCGTAGTCGCCGACGATCTCTTCGCCTTCAGTGCCGGGCGGCAGCAGCAAAGGCGTTTCGTGGATCGGCACGCCCTTGAGCAAGGCCGGCGCGCGACGCTGCGCCGTGGCATCCCATACCTGCTGGCGGCGATGGCCCGACAAGGCCATCAACGAGTCGGATGCCGCCAGCGCGGCCATGTCGCGCGCGTCGAGGTCGGCACGCACTGCGAGGTCTTCAGTGCTGGTGAACGGGGCGAATGCGCGGGCCTGGAGAAGGCGATGGGCACCGGCTGCACTGAGACTGCCGATGCGGCGCAGGCCCAGCCGCACTGCTGGATGATTTTGCTTTGCGGGATGGCCGCTCTGTTCCGTCACCACAGGCTCCAACGTGCTGTCCATCTCACTCACCGTCACATCCACCGGCCGCACCTCGACCCCATGGCGCTGCGCGTCCTGCACCAGTTGCGAGGCCGAGTAAAAACCCATCGGCTGCGAGTCGAGCATGGCGGCCAGAAAGCAGGTCGGCTCGTAGCATTTGAGCCAGCTGCTGACGGCCACCAGCAACGCGAAGCTGGCCGCGTGGCTCTCCGGAAAGCCATATTCACCGAAGCCTTTGACCTGACTGAAGATGGCCTCGGCAAAGGGCCGGTCGTAGCCGTTGTCGACCATGCCGTCGATCAGCTTGTTCTGGAACTTCTCGATGTGGCCGGTGTGCTTCCAGGCCGCCATGGCACGCCGCAAGGCATCGGCTTCGTCGGGGGTGAAGCGCGCCGCGATCATTGCGATCTGCATCACCTGCTCCTGAAAAATCGGTACGCCCAGGGTCCGGCCTAGAGCCTTCTTGAGATCGGGATACTTGTATTCGATCTCTTCGCCACGGCGCAGCTTCTCGCGGTTCTTCAGGTACGGATGCACCATGCCGCCCTGGATCGGTCCGGGCCGCACGATAGCCACCTCGATCACCAGGTCGTAGAAGCAACGCGGCTGCAGGCGCGGCAGCATCGACATCTGCGCGCGACTCTCGATCTGGAACACACCGACGGTGTCGGCCGCGCAGATCATGTCGAACACCTTCGGGTCGTCGTTGGGGATCTGATGCATTTCCAGCGAGCTGCCACGCCACTGGTTCGTGAAGTCGAGCCCGCGCCGGATGGCACTCAGCATGCCAAGCGCCAGCACGTCGACCTTGAGCATGCCCATGGCTTCGAGATCGTCTTTTTCCCACTGGATGATCGAGCGGTCTTTCATGGACGCCTTCTCGACCGGCACCAGCCGGGTGAGCTTGGTGTGGGTCAGCACGAAGCCGCCGACGTGCTGGCTCAGGTGGCGCGGAAAACCCTTGAGTTCATTCGTGAGCTCGAGCCATTGCGCCAGCTTGCGCGGCGGCTCGCGCACGCCCGAGCGCTCCATCGCCTGGGCCAGATGCTGGTCGAGGATGGTGGTGTCGAACCAGTAATGGTCCTTGGCGAATTCGTCGACCAGCCGCTCGTCGACACCCATCGCCTTGCCGACATCACGCAAGGCGCTGCGGGAGCGATAGCAGATCACCACCGCGGCGATGGCGGCACGCTCGCGGCCGTATTTGTCGTAGATGTACTGGATGACTTCTTCGCGCCGCTGGTGCTCGAAGTCGACGTCGATGTCGGGCGGCTCGTTGCGCTCGCGGCTCAAGAAACGCTCGAACAACAGATGGCCGACCATCGGGTTGATGGCGGTGACGCCCAGGCAATAACACACCGCCGAGTTGGCAGATGAGCCGCGACCCTGGCACAGTATTTTTTGTTCGTTGGCAAAGCGGACGATGTCTTCCACGGTGAGAAAGAACATCTCGTATCGCTTCTCCTCGATGAGTGCGAGTTCGTGCTCGATCTGCTTTTTCACCGACGCGGGAACGCCCTGCGGATAGCGTCCTGCCGCGCCTTCCCAAGTTTTGCGCGCGAGCGTTTGCGCCGGCGTCTCGCCGTTGCCGAGCAGCTCCAGCGGGTACGCGTAGTGCTTCTTGATTTCGTCCGGGTCGAAGCGGCAGCGGTCCATCACCACCAGCGTGTTGGCCAGTAATTCCGGCGGGTACAAGTCGACCAGCCGCAAGCGTGGGCGCAGATGCCGCTCGGCATTGGACTGCAGCGCGAAGCCGCATTCGGCCACGCTCCTGCCCTCGCGGATTGCAGTGACCACATCGTGCAGTGGCTTGCGCGACCGCTTGTGCATGTGCACGTCGCCAGCCGCGACCAACGGTACGCCGGTGGCTTGGCTGACCTGCTCGAGCGTGAGCAGCCACAGGTCGTCGTCCATCTCGTTGAGCAGTTCGACGGCGATCCAGAGGTGGTCGCCGAACAAGGTTTGGGCGTGCGCGACGTCGGCCGATAAAGCGTCGACGTCGACCGTGCGATGCGGCGCAAGAAGGATTTCGCAGTGCTGCAGCGATGCGACCTCGCTTTCGGTCTTTTTTTCGTGGCCGACCTGAACTTCATCGCTGCCGCCCCCCGGCCATGTCACACGGTATTCGCCTTTGGGCGCGCTGGTGGTACGCGCTGCGGTGATGAATTCGCAGAGATTGCCCCAGCCTTCGAGGTCATGCGCAATCGCCACCAGCTTGAAACGGTCGAAGCCGAACTCGCTGCCGAAGAGCAGCCGGAAATCGGGGTTGCGCGTGAGCGGTGGTTCGTCGGCGTGCTCATGCTCGTAGTCGTCCAGCGCCTGCGGATGGTCGCGCAGGGCGACATGCGCCCGCACGATGCCGGCGACCGAGCATTCGTCGGTAATCGCCAGCGCCTTGTAGCCCAGGTGATAGGCCTGGGTGACCAGCTCTTCCGGTCGGGAGGCACCGCGCTGAAAGCTGAAGTTGGTGAGGCAATGCAGCTCGGCGTAGTCGGGCAGCGTTGGTAACGTAGATAACTCTGGCGGCTGTTTCGGTGGCAGTGGATGCAGCTTGGCCGGACGGCGCGCCATCAACTGTTTGTCGCTGAGTTCAGGCATAGATCCCCTGCAGGAACCAGCGCGTTTCATTCGTTCCGCGCAAGGCGGAAGTTCGCTCGCGATAAACCCAGACCAGACCGGCCTCGGGGCTCTCCGCGACGTAATAATCGCGCGCCATCGGCTCGCCGCCTTCGTTATGGTCGTCGGCCCACCACCCGCCTTCGAGCCGCTGCGGACCGACCAGTCGCCGCAACCGCCCGTGGTACCAGGGATGCCCGGCGCGTATTTCGAGGCGCAGCGGCTGGCGCAGCAGCCAGGGCGGAAAGGTACTTACGCCCTCTCCCCTGGGGGGAAGGCAGGGATGGGGGCTCCCCCCGCGACGGCCCGTAGCAAGCCCCCTCCGCAACGCCGGGCCCCACGCCTGCATCGCCTCCGGTCGATGGTCCGCCAGGGCCACCGGCACCTGCACCTGCTGCGCCCCCAAGCGCGCACTCAGCCGCTCCACCAGCTCGTGCAGCTTGTCGCCCTTGCGGTTGTCTTCAGGCAGGAAGCTCGTGCTCGCGCCGGCCCAGGGCGACGTGTCGAGCGAGCGCAAGCGCAACCAGCTCGCAGGCGCACCGAGCTGGGTCAGCGCCAGCCGCTCACTCATCAGTTTGCGCAGATGCGCCATGTCTTGCGTGGGCTCGGCGGTACGCACGGTGATGCTCTGATGCGGCGGCAGGTTCACCCCGTTGAAGCGTCTCAAATCGAGCGTCCATTCGAGTTCGAGCGCCAGCACGCCGCGCTGGCGCGCGCGCAGCCAGATCTGCAGTGCCGACAACAAGCGGTTGGCCGACCACATGAGTTCATGCGCGTTCTCGGCCAGCGCCGGCAGTTCGAGCTTCTGGTCGAACACATCGGGCAAGGTAAGCCACGTGTGCTTCTCTGGGCGCAAGCCCCACGCCATGTCGAGCGTCTCACGCAGCGTCGTGCCGAAGCGCCGCGAAAGACCGCCGCGCGGCAGCGCCGCCACGTCGCCCCAGGTGCGGCAGCCCATGCGCTCCAGCACGTCGAGATGCTCGCGTGCAGCCGTGAGCGCGCCGAGCGGCAAGGCGGCCGGCACATCGACGGGCGGCTTGTGGCCGCGCGCGAACAGCCGCAGCCGTGCCAGCGCGATCAAGCCATTGGCGCCCTGCACTTTCTGGATGCGCGTGCCGGGCGCCGGGTTCCAAGCGGTCATCAGGCGCATCAACGACTGCTGCCCGCCCCAGAGCCGCTCGCAGGCCGAGACTTCGAGCAGAAGCGCTTCGTCGAGCCATGTGACACGCGGCGTGAATTGCAGCGCCCACCAGCCGAGGGTTTCGATGGAAGGAGGCGCAGCGACAGGCGTGTCGGCGGCTGGCGCGCCAGGCATCGGTGCCGTTGCAGCCACAGGTGCCCTGTCTTCTTCAGGCTGCCACCGCAACGCGATCCATTGCATGCAATTGCCCCTCCTTCCTGCGCAAGTCCAGACGGACCACGGTCGTGCCGGGATTTGCTTCTTCTTGCGCGCCTTGCAGTTCTTGCATGCGCCGCTTGCGCCGCAACTGGCTGGCCGCCAGCAACGCCGTCATGCGCTCGCTGCGGGCGGGCAAAGTCAAGGGCATTGCCAGCGGCGGGCCACGGCGCTTCAGCAAATGGACATCCATCTGCCCGCCTTCTGCCGGAACCACCTGCAGCCGCAACCGCGCCGGTGAAGCCGACTGCGCCATGGATTCAGGCCTGAAGACGAACAACAGCCCCTCATGCTGTGCCGCAGCGAGTTGCAGCCTGCGCAACTCGCCCACGCGCGCCTGCGGCAACCACGCCAGAACGCCCGCCACGTCGGCGCAACGCAAGGCCTGCTCGCAAGCCCAGAGCCGTGCGGCAGACGCCTCGCTGCGCACCCACATCAGCGCCTCGACCGGCAACCCCGCGGCGGCGAGCGCCGGGCCGAAGGGCTCGTAAGGTGCGCCGATCAATACCACCGGCCCGCCCCGCGTTTCGACCGCGCGAGACAGCACCGGCAGCAGCAGTTGCCAGACATGCGCTTCAGGTGCCGCCTGCAGCACCTCGGTCATCGCGCCGATCGGCCAGCCGCCCCCCGGCAGCTCGGCGTCGAGCGCGGGGTGGCCGGTGCCGAGCACGGGCATGTCGGCGCTGCCCAGCTCGTCACCGCGCCAGACGTTCTGGCGCGCGGACGGGGAAAAGGAATCGAAGGAAGGGAGGCCCATGATGAATCGTTAACTGTATTTTTATACAGTATTCCGAAAACCCCAACCACTTCTTTGCAACACTCTCAGGCGATCATTGCCGGCACGATGCCAGATTCACTTACTCCGCCCTGCGATCCGTGCGAACTGCAGAGGGCAAGCCCAGCAACAGCGCTGCGCGGCTGGAAGGACACGGGCCGCGTGCGCTACATCGGCATCAGTCGAAGAAGCGCAGCAGCTGACGGTTGACTTCGTCGGCGCGCTCGTACTGCGTCCAGTGACCGGCGCCATTGACCACCGCGCCCCCGCGATTCGGATGACCGGCAGTCAATCGCGCCACCAGCGGCCGCGGGTCGGCGGTGACGTCGTACTCACCCCACATCAGCAGCAAGGGACAGGTCAGCGTGTCGATCGCCGCCTGCAGCCCACCGGCCATCGACACGTCCTTGCTGCGGAATCGCGTGCCGTGGCACGACACGTCGTGGATCTCGAAAGCCAGCGGATCGTAAGCCTTGTCGTGCAGCATGAGCGCGTCGAGGTTGTGCTTCAAGGCGACACGCTCGGCTTCGCGATCGACCGGGCGGCGCCAGTTGATCATGTCCAGCGTGAGGCGCCGCAGCGACGCATGGCCGCCGCTGCCGACCAGCGCCAGCCGACGCACCGGACGCCGCGTGGCGAAGGTCGACGCCACCAGTCCGCCGAAGGAGAACCCGCCGAGGTCGACTGGCGTATCGGCGCCGATCAGCATGTCGAGCGTGCCGCCCAGCGCCGTCAGCAACGGATCGATCGGCGCCTGGCCGTCGGCCATCGGCAAAGGCTTGTCGGAGTCGAGGAAGCCCGGCATGTCGGGCAACCACAGCGTGTGTTCGGCCGACAGCGCCTCGACATTGCGGATCCAGTGCATCCAGCTGCCATGGCCGCCGTGCAACAACACCAGCGGCGGGTAGGTGATGTCGGTCTCGGTGTTGCCGAAGCGGCGCCAGTGCACGCGCACGCCTTCGTGCACCGGATCGTGGTGCGTCGACAGCGCGTCGATGCGTTCGATGAAGGCGCGGGCGCCGGCGTCGGAATCTGGCGGAAAGTTCATGGAAGCATGCGCTGGAGTTCGGGTTCTTTGTCGATGAACTGGTGCTTGAGGGCACCCGCCACGTGCAGCGCGAACAGCCCGTACAGGATGTAGCCGGCCCAGATGTGCAGCGCACCGAACTTGTCGTGCAGCATCTCCTTGGTCGCGGGCTCGATGTTCATGATCCAGCCGATGCGCGGCCAGGGCACCAGGGCGAAAAGGTGCATCGGATGGGCGGCGGCGTCTTTCCAGGCCGAGTCGTGCATCCAGCCCGACAGGGGCAGCAAGATCATCAATGCATACAGCGTGCCGTGTGCAGCGTGTGCGGCGAAGCTTTCGAGCCGACCGTAAGAAAGGGGCATCGCCGGCGGCCGGTGCGTAAAGCGCCACAGAAGCCGCAAGATCACCAGACCGAGGACCGTGATGCCGATCGACTTGTGGGTGTCGACCGCAGGTCGAACCCAGTCGTCGGGAAAGTGGTCGACCGCCAGGATCAACGCGATGTTGACCGCCATCAGCGCGGCGATGAGCCAGTGCAACAGCATGGCGGTCTTGGTGTAGCGGGCGTGTGGGAGCATCGAGGGAATTTTCAGGGCAGAACCGACTCAGCTTATGAACCGGGGCGATTGTCCCCTGCGTTAACGGCCTCTTTTCGGGCATCTTCCCGGGCACTTTTTCGAGCATCCTTTCCTTGAACGATTCCCTTCGCAGCGCGTTCGTGGCCGCATCCCCGCGGCTCACTCCGCCGCCCACGCCGCTGGTCAGCGTGCTGATCCACAGCAGCGTGCTCGTGTTGTGGATCGCCCTTTTCGCGATGGCCTTCAAGGTTGGCGGCGTGTGGGGCTGGTCGGTCGGGGTGGCGTATGTGCTGTACGACACCGTGTTGCTGCTCTTCGTCGGTTGGCACACGTTGCCGATCCTGCGACGGCCCGCCGCTTTGCCTGCGCGCGTCGGCGCGACGGACGTGCAGCGCGATACGCTGGGCGTGATCGTCGCCTCGCACAATGAAGCGGCCGTGTTGCCGGTCACGCTGGCCGCGTTGCTCGGCCAGACCGATGTGCCCGATCGCATCGTCATCGCCGACGATGGCTCTACCGACGGAACCGCCGACTTGCTCGTGACGCGCTACGGCCTCGCGCGGCCCGCCTTCGGACAGTTGAGCGCTCCCAGCACCAGCCACCCCGGCCTCTTCTGGCTGCGGTTGCCGCACGGTGGCAAAGCGGTGGCGCTGAATGCCGCCATTGCCTGCATAGACACCGACACGGTGCTCACGGTCGACGGCGATACGCTGCTCGACGTCAAGGCCATCGCGGCCGTGCGCAATGCGTTTTCGGCCGAGCCCGATCTCGTGGCCGCGACGGGCGTCATCACGCCGGTGTGCAGCCGCACACTGGCGGGCCGCTGCTTCCAGTGGTTTCAGACGTATGAGTACATCCGTAATTTTCTGTCGCGCTACGCATGGATGCGGGTCGACGGGCTGCTGCTGATCTCCGGCGCGTTCGCCGGTTTCCGGCTCGACGCAGTGCGTGCGGTGGGCGGTTTCGACACCGACTGCCTGGTCGAGGACTACGAGCTCATTCACCGCCTGCACCGCTATGCGCAAGCGCACGGATTGCCGTGGACCGTGCGCGTGCTCGGCGATGCACAGGCGCACACCGATGCGCCGAGCGGCGTGATGCCCTTTCTGCGCCAGCGTCGCCGCTGGTTCGGAGGCTTCCTGCAAACGCAGTACTGGTACCGCGCGATGGTCGGCGACCGGCGTTACGGCTGGCTCGGCACGCTGATGCTTCCGGTGAAAGCCATCGACACGCTGCAGCCGCTGTACGGGCTGGCCGCCTTTGCCTTGCTGCTGGTGTACATCGTGGAGGGCAACCTCGGCGCGCTTGCCCCGGCGGCGGGTGTGATCGGGGCCAAGATCGTGCTCGACCTGCTGTTTCATCTGTGGTCGGTGTACCTGTACCGCCGCTGGATCGGCGAGCAGAGCGAGGTGAACATGGTGCAGGCCTTTCTGGCCGCCATCGTCGAGCCGTTTACCTTTCAACTCCTTCGGCACACGGGCGCAGCCTGGGGTTGGTGGACCTTTTTGACCGGGCGCGGCACGTGGGGCCGGCAAACGCGCGTCGGGCTGGTCAACGAAGACGGCGAGACGCGGCGCAGCTGAGGGGCGGTGCGCGTCGACGCCGGGCGCGCAGGACGCACTCAGGCGTTCGCCGCCGCGCCAAACCTGAAGCTCGACACCACGAGTCCGCCCATGAAGGCGTCTTCGTGATAGATCCGCTCGCCGACATCGCCTTCGGCCGCACCCACGGCCACCATCAATGGAATCAGGTGCTCCTCACGCGGATGCGCGATACGTGCTGCCGGCGCTGACGACCACGCCTCCAACTGCCTCGCGCGTTCGGCCGGCGCGCCCTGCACCACCGCATCGTCAAGCCAATCGTCGAAGGCCTTCGACACGTCGTGCGCCTGCGGGCCGAAGTTGCGCAGGTTGTGATAGCTCAGTCCGCTGCCGACGATGAGCACGTCTTCGTCGCGCAGCGGCGCCAGCGCGCGGCCCAGCGCCAGATGTGCGGCCGGGTCGAGCCCGCGCATCAGTGACAACTGAACGACCGGTACATCCGCTTCGGGATAGATCGCGACCATCGGCGAGTAGGTGCCGTGATCGAAGCCGCGTTCGACATCGAGCGCCACCGGCAGGCCCGCGCCTTCGATCAGTTCCATCACGCGACGCGCCAGCGTCGGCGAGCCAGGCGCGTTGTATTGCACCTTGTATGTGTGCGCGGGAAAGCCGCCGTAGTCGTAGATCATCTGCGGCCTGGGGTTGCCCATCACCGTGAAGGCGGACTCTTCCCAGTGGGCAGACACCATCAGGATGGCGCGCGGCTTGCGGCCGATTTGCCGCGGCATGTCGGCCAGCGAGGCCTCGAGTTGGGCATAGGCGTTGCCCATCTCTTTTTTCATCCAGGGCCAGGGTCCGCCGCCATGGGAGATGAAGTAGGTCGGCAAGCGCGGGGTCGCTGGGTTCGTGGTGGCATTCGTGGTCATGGCAAAGCTCCTTCACATCGAATGTAGTGATTTCCCTTGCAGAATTCGAGAGCCGTGCATTCAATGATCGGTTTCTTCTGAGGAAAGCATCGATGGACCGAATGACCAGCCTCCGCGTGTTTCGTGACGTCGTCGAGTCGGGCAGTTTTACGGCAGCAGCCGAGCGGCTTTCGATGTCGCCGCCGATGGTCAGCAAGCACATCGCGCAACTCGAAAAGTCGCTCGGCGCGCGCTTGCTGAACCGCTCCAGCCGTCACCTGAGCCTGACCGAAGCGGGCACCGCCTGGTACGAGCAAAGCGGCCAGGCGCTCGACATGCTCGACGCAGCCGAAGCCACGATCAGCCAGCGCAATGAAGCACCACGCGGCCGGCTCAAAGTGAGCGCGCCGGTCTGGTGTGCGACGCCCCGCTTCGCCCGCGTGCTCGCCGACTATCGCGAGCAGTACCCGGAAGTGTTGATCGACATGCATCTGGAAAACCGCAAGATCGATCTGGCCGCCGATGGCTACGACCTGGCGCTGCGGGCGACGCAGGAGCCTTCTGCCGCGCTGATCGCGCGGTCGCTGTGCAAGGTGCAGTTCCATCTGGTCGCGGCGACCCGCTACGTGCGTCGAATCGGCGAGCCCTCGGCGCCGGCCGACCTCGCCAAGCTCGACGCCATCGTGCCGAGCTACGTCAACATCGAAGGGCTCTCGCTCAAGGGTTCGGGCGGACGACAGGCACCGTTGCGACTGCGGCCGGTGATGTTGTCGGACGACACCACGCTCACATTGCATGCAGTGCGCGCCGGCATGGGCATGGCGTTCTTGCCCGCGTGGCTGGTCGACGACGACCTGGCAAGCGGCGTGCTGACGCGCCTGGTGCCGGACTACGCGGCGCCCGCGGTGACGCTGTTCGCCGTTTACACGAGCCGGCAGTACATGGCACCCAAGCTGCGCAGCTTCATCGACTTTCTGAGCGACCGGCTGAACCCCCGGTTGCGCCCGTAACTTTGGCGAACAGGGGAAGCGGTTGCATGAGAAGCACTGGCGGTCGCGACATAGCCGCACGCACCCGGCGACCATCCCGCATCGCAGACAATTCCGTCATCGCGCATCGACGCTGGAGACCGACCCCTTTGCTTGCCTTGTTCCGCTTTTTCGAGAAGCTTCTTCACCCCTATCCGCCCGCCGAACCGCCGCTGCCACCGCACGGTTTCTTCGCCTTTTTGTGGGCCTGCACGGACGGCGTGCGCGGCAAGATCGCGACGATGGCGCTGCTCACCGCAGCCATTTCGTCGTTCGAGGCACTGCTGTTCGCGATGCTCGGTCGCATCGTCGACTGGCTCGGTGGCCAGGTGCCGGCGCGCTTGTGGGACGAGCGCGGCACCACATTGATGTGGCTCGGCTTCGCTCTGGCGGCGAGCATCGGCGTGGTTGCATTGCAGACCATCGTCAAGCACCAGACGCTGGCGGTGAACCTGCCGATGCGCCTGCGCTGGAACTTCCACCGGCTGATGCTGGGGCAGAGCATGGCCTTCTACCAGGACGAGTTCGCCGGCCGCATCACGGCCAAGGTGATGCAGACCGCGCTGGCGGTGCGCGACACCGTCTTCGTGCTGGCCGATGTGCTGGTGGCGATGTGCGTCTACATCGCGACCATGATCGTGCTGGTCGCCGTGCTCGACACGCAACTGATATGGCCCTTCGTGATCTGGCTCGCGCTCTATCTGGCACAGCTCGCTTTCTTCGTGCCGCGCCTCGGCAAGGTCGGCAAGGCGCAGGCCGATGCGCGCGCCTTGATGACCGGCCGCATCACCGATGCGTACACCAACATCGCGACCGTCAAGCTGTTCTCGCACACGCAGCGCGAGGCCGGCTTTGCGCGCGACGCGATGCGCGAGTTCATGCACACCGGCTACGGGCAGATGCGGTTGGTCAGCCTGTTCGAGATCACCAATCACGCACTCAGCATGGGGCTCACCGCCGGCATGTGCGGCATGGCGCTGTGGCTGTGGTCGAACGGCGCGGTCGGCATCGGCGCGGTCGCCGCATCGACCGCCATGGCATTGCGGCTGCAGGGCATGTCGCACTGGATCATGTGGGAAATGACGAGCCTGTTCGAGAACATCGGCACCGTGCAGGACGGCATGAAGACGCTGTCGCTCCCGCGCACGGTGCTCGACGTGCCGGCCGCGACGCAGCTGGTGGTGCCGCGCGGTGAGGTCCGCTTCGATCACGCGAGCTTTCGGTATTCCGATGGCGGCCGCCGCGTCATCGACGACATGACGCTCACCGTGGCGCCGGGTGAAAAGATCGGTCTCGTCGGCCGCTCGGGCGCCGGCAAATCGACACTGGTCAACCTGCTGCTGCGCTTCCACGATCTGGAAAGCGGACGCATCCTGATCGACGGGCAAGACATCGCCAAGGTCACGCAAGATTCGCTGCGGCGCCACATCGGCATGGTCACGCAAGACACATCGCTGCTGCACCGATCGGTCTCCGACAACATCGACTACGGCCGGCCCGACGCGGGCGACGCTGCCGTGCGTTCAGCCGCAGAGCGCGCCGAGGCGCACGAGTTCATCCAGACGCTCGGCGATGCCAAAGGCCGGCAGGGCTACGACGCGCACGTGGGCGAGCGCGGCGTCAAGCTATCGGGCGGCCAGCGGCAACGCGTTGCCATCGCGCGCGTGATGCTGAAGGACGCGCCGATCCTTTTGCTCGACGAAGCCACCAGCGCGCTCGACTCCGAAGTCGAAGCCGCGATCCAGCAAAGCCTCTACACGCTGATGGAAGGCAAGACGGTGATCGCGATCGCGCACCGGCTGTCGACCATCGCGGCGATGGACCGCCTCATCGTGCTGGACGAAGGCTGCGTGGTCGAAGAAGGCGATCACAAGACGCTGCTGTCGAAGAACGGCCTGTATGCGCGTCTGTGGGCGCACCAGAGCGGTGGCTTTCTGGGCGACGGCAAAGACGACTGATTCGACGGACTGGTGAATGACCGCGTTTGCTTCGCGAGTCCTACAGCGCGCGCCGACCGCCGCCGACAATCCAATATGCGCTTTGCCACGACCATTCATGCGTCTTAAACAAAGAGGGGTGCTTGCCGTGAATTCCATCATTTATATCGTCGGCCTGGTCGTCGTCGTTGTTGCAGTGCTTTCGTTCTTCGGCCTTCGCTGAAAGCGGATCGAAAGCAACCAGAGCGCATCAGCGCAACGCGATCCCGAGAGGGATGCTTTCAACGGGGCCGTCCGCGGCCCCGTTTTCCGTTGTGGTCGCGGCCTGTGTGGCGGGCATAATTTCCGCGCCCTCCCACCACGACTCAGAACGACCAAGGAACTTGTTGAATACGACATTGGCAGACGCGGTCGTCACGGAATCAGTGCGGTGGGTCGAAACGACCGGCCCGTTGGACGACTCGGAGGCTGTGCGTACCGCGATGTCGTCGGTGCATGACACAGGGGCCGCTCGCATCACCGAGCGCGCCCGCATCCTCGGGCGTCGCATCGGGCTCGAAGCCGAAGTCGAACGCATGCGCGCCTCGGCGCCTTGGATCTTGCTGGCCATCGTCGCTGTGGTGGTGCTCGCGGGGCTTGGCGTGGCCGGCAACGTGATCGGCGGCGACCGCAAGATCAACGTGATGGTTGCGCTGGTCAGCCTGCTCGGACTGCACTTGCTGACGCTACTGGTATGGCTCATCGGGCTCGTGCTTCCGTTCGGCTCATTTGGCTCATTCAGCGCGTCGTTCGGCTCGATCTGGCTCGCACTCACTGCGCATGTGGCGGGTGGCAAGCGCGGGCAAGCGCCGGTGCTGGTGCGCGCGACGACCGGCTTGCTGACACGTGCGCGGCTGCTGCCGTGGGCACTCGGATTCGTGAGCCATACGATCTGGACGCTTTCGTTCGCGGTCATCGTCGCCGCCCTGCTCTTCTCGCTGGCGTTTCGCAACTACACGCTGAGCTGGGAGACGACGATTCTCGAGCCCGGGTTTTTCGTGCGCAGCGTGCAGTGGCTCGGCGCGCTGCCATCGTGGCTCGGCTTTCCGGTGCCGGATGCACAGACGGTGCTT
The DNA here is from genome assembly GCF_046115955.1 of Variovorax sp. GrIS 2.14. Taxonomy (NCBI): domain Bacteria; kingdom Pseudomonadati; phylum Pseudomonadota; class Betaproteobacteria; order Burkholderiales; family Comamonadaceae; genus Variovorax; species Variovorax sp. GrIS 2.14. Next base: position 48,397 of record NZ_JBJXIA010000015.1, on the reverse strand, counting down.
TCATCGCCGAGTGCCGCCCCGGATACCGCGTCGCTTGCCGGCCAGCGCGCATGGGCGTTGTGGCTGACCGGCTGCGTCGTGGTCTACGGCCTGTTGCCTCGGCTGCTGCTCGCACTGTTGAGCGCCGCCGTCTGGCAGGCGCGCAAAAGTGCGCTTCAGCCTGACCTGCGCAATGCCTACTACCTGAAGTTGCTGGCACGCTTCGATGCACTGCAAGCGCCCCGCGTGGTCGATGCCGACGGTGGACGCATGCGACAAGGCGCAGTGCCCGGCCTGGCCGCGAGCGACACCTCCAAGGCGCTCTGGATCATCGGTTTCGAGCTGCCCGACGAGGCGCCCTGGCCGCCTGCTCTTGCTGTTCCGGCTGCCGCCCACCATGTTCAAGTCGATGGCAGCGCAGCCCAGCGCGGCGAACTGCTCGCCGCGTTGACTGGGGCGCGACCCGCACGCGTGATCCTCGTGTGCAACGGCGCATCGAGCCCTGACCGTGGGGCGGAACGCTTCGTGCGCGAAGTGCAGAGCCGGTGCGGTGAATGCCGACTTTGGCTGTGGGGCGTGTCGGCCACGCCGGCACGCTGGCGCGACTGGATGGTCGAGGTCGGCATCGCGCCATGGCAGGAGGATGGCGTTTTAAAAGACGACAGCGCAGCGCTCACCGGCCGTGGCGAAGCGGGCGTCCGTTCATGAACGACAAGCTGTCTGTTGCCAGCAGCGACCCTCAAGCCATCCGCATCGCAGTCGTCGGCCATACCAACTCCGGCAAGACCTCGCTGCTGCGCACGCTGACCCGTCGCGTCGATTTTGGCGAGGTGTCGGAGCGGCCCGGCACAACCCGTCATGTCGAGAGCGTCGACCTGCGCATCGACGGCCGCAGCATCGTGCGGTTTTTCGACACGCCGGGGCTTGAAGACGCGGTGTCGCTGCGACAGCATCTCGAAGCCTTCGACACCACGCACACACCGCCCGATCGCATTCGCGCATTCCTTCAGAGCCCCGAGGCGCACGGCACCTTCGAGCAAGAGGCCAAGGTGCTGCGCACGATGCTCGATGTCGATGCGGCATTTCTCGTCATCGATGCACGCGAGCCTGTGCTGCCCAAGTTTCGCGCCGAGATCGAGTTGCTCAATTCATGCGCGCGACCGGTGTTGCCGGTATTGAATTTCGTGCGCGATGCGGCCAGCCGCGAGCCCGCGTGGAAGGAACTGCTGTCGGCTTACGGCCTGCACGTGCTTGTGCGCTTCGACGCGGCAGCGCCCTTTACCGGTGCCGAGCGTGATCTGTATCGCGACCTCGCGACCTTGCTGCGCGATCACCGCGAACCGCTGCATCGGGCTGTCGAACAACTCGAAGCCGAAGCCGCGCATCGACGCCACGCCGCGGCGGCCCGCATCGCCGAACTGCTGGTCGATGCGGCGGCCGTGCGTCGCACAGCGTCGGCCGCAGCGTTCGCCGACGCAGCCCAGCGCCAGGCGCTGGTCGCGGCGCTGCGCCTGTCCGTCACCGACAAGGCACAGCGCTGTACGGACGACCTGCTCGCGCTCTACGGGTTTCGGCAAGGCGATGCAGACGAAGCGCCGCTGCAAGCCATCGATGGCCGCTGGACGCTGGACTTCTTCGAGCCCGAGGCCATGAAGGCGGCCGGCCTGTTGATGGGCAAAGGCGTGGTCGCAGGCGCTGCGGTGGGCGTGGTGGCCGACCTCGCTTTGGCCGGCCTGTCGCTCGGTGCCGGTGCTGCGCTGGGCGGCGCCATCGGCGGTGCGGTGTCGCAAGGCTGGGGGCCGTTCGGCCGCAAGTTGATGAACATGCTGCGCGACGTGCAGGAGCTGAGCATCGAAGACAGCGTGCTGGTGGTGATGGCGGCTTGGCAGCTGCAGTTGGCACAGGCGCTGGAGCGCCGCGGCCACGCGGCGACCGAACGCATCGCAGTCGGCGGCAGCGCCGGTCGCGATGTGGCGCCGGCGGTGCGCGCAGCACGTCCCGCGCGCAGCCATCCCGAATGGGAAAGCACCCGTCGCTTGCGCTGGACTGCACCGGCCGCCCGCGAGGCGCTGGTCGCGCGCGTCGCCGGCCCGCTCGAAGCCGCATTGTCGAGTTGAAGAAGCGGCCATCGAGGTCGTCGGGCGCGCCGCTTCGGGCATCATCCTGTTCATGGAAAACGTTCGACCGCACCCGCTCGTCATCGTCAAACTCGGCGACACCATCCCGCACCTGAGCGAAGACCGCGGCGACTTCGAGCACTGGATCGCCGACGGTCTGGGCACCACATCGTTGCCGGTGCTCGTGCTCGATCCGCGGCTCGGCGACACGCTGCCCTCGCCCGACACAATCGCCGGCGCGATCGTCACAGGTTCTCATGCAATGGTCTCGCACAGGGAACCGTGGAGCGAGCAGACCGCGCGGTGGCTGGCAACACTGGTCGCGCATGGCACGCCGCTGCTCGGCATCTGCTTCGGGCACCAGTTGCTGGCCCATGCGATGGGCGGCGAAGCAGGCGACCATTCGGGCGGCACCGAGGTTGGCACGGTGGAGATCACGTTGACCGAAGCCGCTCGCTGCGATGCGCTCATGCGCGACTTGCCATCCCGCTTCGAAGTCCATGCCGCGCACCGGCAGAGCGCCTTGCGGCTGCCCGATGGCGCCGTGCTGCTGGCCAGCAATGCACACGAACCCCATCAGGCATTCCGGCTCGGCGAGCGCGCATGGGGCGTGCAGTTTCATCCCGAATTCGATGAAGCCACCATGTGCGGTTATGTCGATTCGATGGCAGACGATTTGAGCGCCAAGGGTGTCGACGTGCCGGCCTTGCGAGACCGGGTAAGGGCGACGGCCATCGCGGCGCAGTTGCTCGGCCGCTTCGCGCAGATCACCGAAGAGCACGATCGCGAACATCGGAACGCGACTACAGAAACGGCTTTGCGTTTGCGCTAAGGTGCTTTCCACCTCCTCTGTCGAAAAGCCCTGCATGTCTACGCCCAACACCGCACCGCCAGCGCGCAAGCACTTCTCGATGATTCGCGGCTTCCATCTGGCCGACGTGTTCACGCTCGGCAATGCGGCGTGCGGCGTGGGCGCTGTGTTCCTGGCGATGGCTTTCGTGGCGAGCCAGTCGATCGATCATTTTTTGTGGGCCGCCGCGCTGGCACCGGCTGCTTTTATCTTCGACGTATTCGACGGCCGCATCGCCCGCTGGCGCCAGACGCACTCGGCGCTCGGCCGCGAGCTCGACTCGCTCGCAGACATCATTTCCTTTGGCGTCGCACCCGCTGCGCTGGCGTTTGCCGCCGGGCTCAAGGGAGGTTGGGACTGCCTGTTGCTGATCTATTTCGTGTGCTGCGGCGTGAGCCGGCTGGCGCGCTACAACGTCACCGCCGAGGCGCTGTCCGAAGGTGCCGACAAGGTCAAGTTTTTCGAGGGCACGCCCATTCCAACCAGCGTTGCGCTGGTCGGCGTGCTCGCGTTCGCAGCCTGGCAAGGCCGCATCGGCGAGGCGATCTGGGGCGGCGTCTGGCTGGTTGGCCCGTGGGCCTTGCACCCGCTGACGTTGCTGTTCGGCCTGTCGGGCACGTTGATGATCAGCAAGACCTTGCGCATTCCGAAGTTCTAGCCTGATCGTTCAGGATGCCCGCTCGTTTCCGGCTCTCCCCGGCGCTCGTGTCGATGGCCGCGGGCGCCCTGCTTGCTGCCAGTGGCTCTGCGTTGTCGGCCAACGCGCGAAGCGTGACCATCGAGCGAACCACCTTCGGCATCGCGCACATCACGGCGCCTGACTGGGAAGGCCTCGGCTACGGCACCGCTTATGCGCATGCGCAAGACAACGTGTGCCAAACGGCCGAGCACCTGCTCACGCTTCGCGGCGACCGCTCGCAATTCCTCGGCGCCCAGACCGCCGGGGACTTCGGCTTTGTCAAGATGCCCAACGCGCGCATCGATTTTTTCGTGCGCTCTCACATGGACGACGCCGCGCTGGCGCGGGCCGCTGCCACTGCCAGTCCCGATGCGCAGGCGCTGATGCGCGGCTATGTGGCCGGCTACAACCGCTACCTGCAAGACACGGGAATGGCAGGCTTGCCCGAACCCTGTCGCGGCAAGGCGTGGGTGCGCCCGATGACCACGAGCGACCTCGCGCGATCGACCGAGTTGTCGATGGTGCAAGGCGGTATCGGCGCACTGGCGGGTGCGGTGCTGGCGGCGGCGCCTCCGGTAGTCAAAACCGCTGCAGCAGTCGTCCCTGAAGCGTCGATCGCCGAGATCGCGCGCTATAGCTTCAACGCCAACCCGGAAGGCGGCGAACTCGGCTCGAACGGCTGGGCCTTCGGCCGCAACGCGACGCCCGACGGTAAGGGCCTGTTGCTTGGCAACCCGCACTTTCCGTGGGTTGGTATCAACCGCTTCTGGCAGGTTCACCAGACCATTCCCGGCCAGCTCGACGTGATGGGCGCAGCCGGTGCGCTGAGCCCTATCGTGTCGATCGGCTTCAACAAGGATGTCGCCTGGACGCACACCGTGTCGACCGGCAAGCGCTTCACGCTCTACGAACTGAAGCTCGACCCGGCCGACCCGACTGTCTACTGGGTGGACGGCGAGCCCAAGCGCATGGCGGTGCGCACCGTCACCCTGCCGTCCGGCAGCGGGGGAGCAGGTGACGGTGGCGCGCCGCTGCAGCACACCTTTTATTCGACCGATTGGGGTCCGGTGATCTCGCTGCCGCGCGCCGGCCTCGGCTGGACAGCGCAACGCGCCTATGCACTGCGCGACGCCAACACGTTGAACACACGATCGGCCGACAGCTGGATCCGCATGGGCCAGGCGCGCAACGTGAGCGAGTTGCGTGCTGCCATGGGTAACCAGGGCATGCCGTGGATCAACACCATCGCGGCGGACCGTGACGGCAACGCGATGTATGCCGATCTGTCGGTGGTGCCCGATGTGTCGGCGGATATGTTGAAGACCTGCACGCCCTCGCCCGCCGCGGCCGCGCTGCTCAACGCCGCCAATCTGCCGGTGCTCGACGGATCGCGCAGCGCCTGTGCCTGGAGCCGCGACAGCACAGCATCATCGCCCGGCCTGATCGCGCCGGCGCGCATGCCGGTCGTCATCACGCCCGACTATGTGCAGAACAGCAACGACAGTTTCTGGCTGAGCAACCCGGACATCGCGCCGATGCCGGGTGTGTCTCCTCTGGTCGGCTTGATCGGCAAGCCGCAACGCTTGCGCACGCGCAGCGGCATCATGGAAATCCGCGGTCGGCTTGCCGGTACCGATGGCCTTCCCGGCAACAGGATGAGCGCGGCAGACTTGCGCAGCGTGATCTTTCGCGACAAGAACCTCGCCGGCGCGCTGGTGATGAACGACCTCGCGGCGGCGTGCGCTGAAAGCGCCTCGACATTGACGGCGGATCAGGCTGCCGGCTGCCGTGTACTCACTGCGTGGGACCGCACCAGCAACGCCGCGTCTCGCGGTGCGCCGCTGTTCCGCGAGTTCTGGCGCGCCGCCAAAGACATGCCCGGCATTTGGCGCGTAGCGTTCGACCCGGCCCAGCCCGTGACAACGCCGGCCGGACTCGACATGGCAACGCCTGCCATTCGCACGGCCGTATTCAAGGCGCTGGCCGAAGCCGCGAACACGCTGCGAGTCGCGGGTTTCGCGCTCGACACACCCTTGGGCAATCCGCAATCCCGCTTGGTGCGTGGCGAGAAAATCGGCCTGCACGGAGGCGAAGAATTCGAAGGTGTGCTCAACAAGCTCAGCACGCAAGGTCAGACAGCGATCGACTCGAAGGGCTACAACGTCAACTCCGGCACCGGCTACCTGCAGGTCGTGACCTTCGATGAGCGCGGCCCCGTTGCGCAGGGCCTGCTGACGTATGGCCAGAGCAGCGACCCGGCATCGCCACGCGCGTACGATCAACTGCCGATGTTCGCTGCCAAACAATGGCAGCCATTGCCCTTCCATCCGGCGGACGTCCAGGCACAGCGCCAGGGGCGGCCGCTGCAGCTTGTGTATTGAATGACCACACCTTCGACGCCTCCTCATTTCACGGTTCAGCATCCCGCAGGCTACGAAGAACTCGTTCGCCTCGCTGCCGCGCAGCCTTTGACGCCGGCCTGCGATCACTTCTACTTTCTGCGCCACGGTCAGACAGGTCGCAACGCGCTGCGCATTTTTCAGGCGGTCGACGAACCCTTGAGCGAGCTCGGGTTGCAGCAAGCGGCACGAGCGGCCGCAGTGCTTGCGGGCGAGCCGATCCGCACGTTGGTGGCGAGCGACGCGAACCGTGCGCTGACCACCGCGAAAGCCGTGGGCGCCACGCTCAAGCTGGTACCGCTCGAGAGCGAAGACCTGCGCGAGCGCCACTTTGGTGACCTGATCGGCACCTCGTCGGCCAACATCGACTGGGCCTGCGCCCCCGAGAACGGCGAAACGCTGGCGAGCTTCGTCGAGCGCAAGCGCGGGGCGCTGGCAGCCGCGCTGGCCGAGCCGGCGCCCGTGCTGGTGGTGGCGCATGGCGGCACGTTGTATGTGCTTGCCGCGCTGCTCGGCGTGCCGATCGGACCCGATGTGCTCGGCAACGCGCAACCTTTGAAGTTCGAGCGAACGGGCAGTAAATGGACGGCGTATGCGCTAGCGCAAAACGTCGACGGCGGCGCCGCCATAGCCTAGACGTTTCTTTTCGGCGTTCATCGGCACACAAGAACACTTCATGGAATTCAAGGACTACTACAAAGCACTCGGCCTCGCGTCGACCGCGTCGGAAGACGAGGTGCGCAAGGCCTATCGCAAGCTCGCACGCAAGTACCACCCCGACGTCAGCAAGGAAGCCGACGCCGAGGTGCGCATGCGCGACATCAACGAGGCTAACGACGTGCTGCGCGACAAGGAAAAGCGCGCCGCCTACGATGCGCTGGCGGCACGTGTAGCGCGTGGTGAAGGCATGGGCGGCCGCGCCGGTAGTCCTGGCGGCCCAGGTGCAGGCGGTGACTTCCAGCCGCCGCCGGGCTGGGACGAAGGCTTCGAGTTCCATCGCGGGCCCCATGATGGCCCGGCCGATCATGCCGATTTCAGCGAGTTCTTCTCTTCCATGTTCGGTGCCTCGGAGCGCCGCGGTGCCGAGCGTCGCAACCACCGCGCCAAAGGCGAAGACCATCACGCGGCCATCGAGATTTCGCTCGAAGACGCGATCAACGGTGCCGAGCGCGAGATCACCCTGCGCGCGCTCGACACCGATGCGCAGGGGCAGCCGGCCTTCGTCAATCGCACACTGAGCGTGAAGATTCCGGCCGGCGTGCATCCCGGCCAGTTCATCCGGCTGACGGGCCATGGCATGCCCGGCCAGGGCGGCGAGCCGGCCGGCGACCTGTACCTCGAAGTGCGCATCGCGCCACACAAGCTCTATCGCATCGAAGAGCGCGATCTCTACATGACGCTGCCTGTGACGCCGACCGAAGCGGCGCTGGGCGCGCAGGTGAAGGTGCCGACGCCGGGTGGCGGCGTGGTCGAAGTGACCGTGCCGCGCAATGCGCGCAGCGGGCTCAAGCTGCGGCTCAAAGAACGCGGCCTGCCAGGCAAGCCGCGGGGCAATCTTTACCTGCTGCTCGAGATCGCCCTGCCGCCAGCCGACACCGACGCGGCGCGGCAGGCCTACGAGCAACTCGCGAAAGCAGCGCCTTTCGATCCACGTCGCCACCTCGGCATTTCGGGAGACTGAGCATGGCCAGCTACACCATCACTACACACACTGTCACCACGTCTTCAAGCGCGATCAGCGGCGCCCGGCCGCTCGCCGCGAGCGAATTGGCGCACGCGGTCGGCGCCGAGATCGACTGGGTCGTCCAGCTGGTGGAAGTCGGCATCGTCGAGGTCGAAGCGCCCGTGCCGGCGCGCACCGACGACTGGCGCTTTCATAGCGCTGCGCTGCAGCACGCACTAGAAGCACGGCGGCTGGAGCGCGATTTCGGTGTCGGGCTCGATGCCGCGGCGTTGATCCTGGACCTGCAGCACGAGGTGCGTCGGCTCAAGGCGGTGCTCCACGCGCAAGGCCGGCCTTGAGCGCTGCAAACGCAGACGCCGCAAAGGCGCACGCGCAACATCGCTGCGGCTGGGCGGAATCCAACCCCCTGCTGCAGTCGTACCACGACGCCGAATGGGGCGTGCCCGAGCACGACAGCCGCGCGCTATGGGAAAAGCTGATGCTCGACGGCTTCCAGGCGGGGCTCTCATGGCTGACCATTCTTCGCAAGCGCGATGCCTTCCGCAAGGCCTTCAAGAACTTCGATCCCGAGAAAGTCGCGCGCTTCGACGAAGCTGATATCGAGCGGCTGATGCAGGACGCCGGCATCGTGCGCTCGCGAGCCAAGATTCTGGCGACCATCGGCGGCGCGAAGGCCTATCTGGCGATGCAGGCGGCGGGTGAGGACTTTTCGGAATTCGTCTGGGGAATGGCTGGCGGCGAGCCGATTCGCAATGCGGGGCCAGAGCGGCTGGTCAAGAGTGAGTTGTCGGAGCAGATGTCGGTGGTGCTGAAGAAGCGCGGTTTCAAATTCGTCGGGCCGGTCATCGTCTACGCGTGGCTGCAGGCGACCGGCGTGGTCAACGACCATTCGGCCGATTGCTTTCGGCGCAACCCGGGGTGAGCCGGCGTAAGGCAAAAAAAATAGCGGCCCGATGGGGCCGCTAATTCAGGTTGCGCTGCAGGCGCCGTAGCGCCCTGGCCTTTTACAGACCGGCTTGGCGCGTGTTGGTGCGCTGGATCTTGTACTGCGAAGGCACGACGCTGTTCACGAAGGCTTTGCGGTCCAGATTCTGGTTGGCCGATTGAGCGGTTTCGACAGCTTCGGCACGAACGCCAGCACGGTCGGTCGAGCGGCCCGACAACTGGGTCACGCCTTCGCCAGCTGCGTCGCCGTAGATGTTCCCGCTGCGTGCAGCGACGATGGCTTGGCCGTTGACGGCTTCGCGGCTTTGCTGCGAGCTCACGGCAGTGACGCCTTGGTACGTTTCAGCGTGGGCAGCGCCCGAAGCGGCGATCACGGCGAGTGCAATGGCGGAGAGGAGTTTCGAGACAGTCATTTCAGTTTCCTTCAAATACGTTTTTGGATGATTTCGAACCGGTCTTGAATGAGTACCCGCCTCGTTGAAGGCGGCCTCCTCGCTCGGGGCCCTGTTCACCCAGGCCGGCTGGTGTGCCGATCTGATGGACTGAATTTTGAACTGAATGACTAAGTAAAAACCCTCAAGAAAAGAACCTCGGTGTTCGCGGTATGGAAACAATAGGCGCGTTAAACCGTAGGGTTAAACGCGCCGTTGACATTCAGTCTTCCTTCATGCCGGTCGCCTTGACCACGCTGCCCAGTCGCGCCCGTTCCTCGGAAACGAACTTGACGAACGAAGCACGTGTGCCGCCGATGGGCTCGATGCCCATGCCCTTCAGACGCTCCACGGTGGTGGCGTTTTTCATCGCCGTGTCGACCGCTGCGGCCATCTTGTCGAGGATGGCGTCAGGCGTGCCGCGCGGTGCGTGGACGCCCGCCCAATGCGCGATCTTGATGTCCGGGAAGCCCTGCTCGGTGGCTGTCTTCAGGTCGGGGTAGGCAGAGATGCGCTGCGTCCAGGTATCGGCCAGTGCCTTGAGCTTGCCGCTCTTCAGATAGGGCAGCACCACGATGCTGGCTTCCGACGTGGCCTCGACCTGGCTGCCCAGCACCGCGGTGATCGACTCCGAGCCGCTCTTATACGGCACGACATCGAGCTTGGCGCCGTACTTGGTTTCGAGCAGTCCTTCGACAAAGTGCGGCGTGCTGCCGGTGCCGGCCGTCGACCAATGAAAGCCGTTGGGTGTCTTCCTGGATGCGGCGATGAAGTCCTTCAGGTTGTCGTAGGGCGCGTCGGCCGGCACCACGATCACCGAAGGCGCGAGCCCGATCATCGCGACCGGCACCAGCGCCTCGTCCTTGTACGGCATCGTCTTCTTGATCATCCCGTTGGAGATCACGCCCGCGGCGCTCACCAGAAACGTGTAGCCGTCGGGCGCACTCTTGGCGACGACATCGGCACCGAGGGTCGTGCCGGCGCCGGGTTTGTTGTCGACGATGATCGGCTGGCCCAGTGCCTTCGATGCACCTTCGGCCGCGGCCCGCGCCATCAGGTCATTCGCGCCGCCGGCCGAGAACGGCACCACGAGACGAATCGGCTTGCTGGGCCAGGCATCTGCTGCGAAGGCCACTTGCACCGCCCCGAGCGAAGTTGCTGCAGCGATAGTCATGAGGGCGGGCATCATCGACCGGCGAATGGATTGCATGGGAATCTCCTGATGTTGTTGGTGCACGATCTTCACTGAAGAGTCCATGCCCCGCACTACTCCGTTCCACGAACCGCAGAGCCGGCTCCATCGGCCATGCGTCCTACGAAAGCGCGCGGCGGCTGGCTGCGCATCGCCTTTTGAACGGGAACGTAATTTTGATCACCGTCCGCCACAGACGATCAATCAAAAGGATAACCATGACCAAGAAGACAAAGGGCCTGTACGCGAACATCCATGCGAAGCAGGAACGCATCAAGCACGGCAGCGGCGAGCAAGTGCGCAAGGCGGGACAAAGCGGAGCGCCCTCGAGCAAGGATTTCGAAGAGTCTGCGAAAACAGCCAAGAAGCCTGCAACCGCTTCGAAGACGAAAAAGGCGGCTAAAAAATCCTGACGTGGCGCGCTCAGCGCCATGGCCCGGGTTGGCTTTGTCAGCCAGCCCTTGTCAGTCGGCCCTCATCAAGCGCCCTTCGTCTGCAGCAGTTTGATGACGCTCGAAAAATCTTGCGCCCCGTGACCTGCCAGGCTGTGCGCCGCATACAGGTTGCGGGCCAATCCACCGAGCGGCGTGGATGCACGAACTGCCGCCGCGTTTTCTTGCGAAAGCCCCAGGTCTTTCAACATCAGATCGGTGCCGAAGCCACCCGCATAGTTCTTCGACGCGGGCGATGTCTCCATGACGCCGGGCATCGGGTTGTACTTCTCAAGTGCCCAATTGCCGCCCGAACTGCGCCGCATGATTTCCGACAGCACCTTCGGATCGAGCCCGTTGGCAACACCGAGTGCCAGCGCCTCGGAGGTGCCGATCATCAGGATGCCGAGCAGCATGTTGTTGCAGATCTTGGCAGTCTGGCCGGCACCTGCGCCACCCGCGTAGAAGATGTTGGCGCCCATCTTTTCGAGAACCGGCCGTGCGCGCTCGAGGTCGGCTTCGGCACCGCCGACCATGAACGTCAACGTGCCCGCAATGGCGCCGCCGGTGCCGCCCGACACCGGCGCATCGATGACGGCGATGCCGCGTTTCGCAGCCGCTTCAGCGACCTTGCGTGAAGTGGCTGCAGCGATGGTGCTGCTGTCGATCACCAGCGTGCCCGCGGGAATCTTCTCGAGCAGCCCTGCCTGATCGCCGCTGCCGAAGTAAAGACCGTCGACATGCGCGCTGGCAGGCAGCATGCTGATGACGACTTCGGCGCCGTCGACAGTCGCTGCTGCAGATTTCGCAATCGGCAGGCCTTCGGCCGCGAACTTCTTGCAAGCGTCAGCCGAGAGGTCGAATGCGCGGAGCGTGTGGCCGGCCTTGTGCAGGTTCAAGGCCATGGCGCCGCCCATGTTGCCGAGGCCGATGAATGCGATTTTCATGATGCTTGTCTCCGTGATCTCGTCGAATGTGCAGTGCGGTTCAGGTCAGCCCGACGAGTTCGGGTGCCATGTCGCCACGCGGTCGCAAGTGGTCTTCTATGAAGGCGGGCGTGATCTCTTCAAGGGTCGCGGGGTTCCACTTCGGGTTGCGGTCTTTCTCGATCAGCAAGGCGCGAATACCCTCTGCAAAGTCCTTGTTCGCACAAAAGCCCAGCGACGCAAGATATTCGAGGCGAAACACTTCCGCCAGCGACATGCGGTGCACGCGCTGCCACAACGCGAAGCTCAATGCGGCCGAGCTCGGCGCACCTTTGCTGAAAGTTTTGGATGCCGTTTGCATCCACGAGTCGTCGCTTTGCAACGTACGCAGGCGCGCCGCAATTTCATGCAGATCGTCGCCGAACATCAGCGCGTTGATGGTGTCGAAATGCTCGCGAACTTTGGAGTGCGGTGCTTCCGGGGCGCCCTCGGTATTGGCCGCGTCGGCCAGGATGTTCGACAGCGCGGCACGGTCCGCCTGCGCATCACCCATCCATGTGCCAGCAGCGATCGCATCGAGCACGTGTTGCTTGCGCTCATGCGGAATCAGTACATCGGCAAGCCCACAAAAAATCGCGTCGGATGCGTTCAGGTTGGCTGCTGTCAATGCCAGGAACAGACCCACTCGCCCCGGCATACGGCGCAGGAACCAGCTGCCGCCCACATCGGGATACAGGCCGATGTTGATCTCGGGCATCGCAAGCCGGCTGTGCTCGGTGACGACGCGATGCGACGCACCTGCCATGAGGCCGATGCCGCCGCCCATCACGATGCCTTGGCCCCAGCAGAGAAACGGCTTCGGAAAGGTGTGGATCAGGTAGTCGAGCTCGTACTCTTCGCCGAAGAAGCGCTCGGCGTACTCGTTGCGCTCGGGGCCACATTCGAGCAGCGTCTGGTAAAGCTGCCGCAAATCGCCGCCAGCGCAAAAGGCCTTGTCGCCGGTGGCCTGCAGCAGCACGCCAACGATCTCTTTGTCTGCAGCCCACGCGCGCAGCTTGGGTGTGAGCAGGCGCACCATCGCCACCGAGAGCGAGTTGAGCGAAGCCGGCGCATTGAGCGTCGCGACGCCGAAGCGTTGGCCGCCGGCAGTGTCGATATCGTCGAAAAGAACCACGTCATCGCTCATCGGATATCACTCTCGTTGTCCAGCAATTTGCGCGCGACGATCACGCGCATGATTTCGTTGGTGCCTTCGAGTATCTGATGCACGCGCGTGTCGCGCACCAATCTCTCCAGTGGGAATTCGCTCAGGTAACCGTAGCCGCCATGCAGTTGCAGCGCGTCGTTGCAGACATTGAAGCCCGCATCGGTGGCAAAGCGCTTTGCCATCGCGCAATAGGTGCTGGCGTCGGCATGGCCTGCATCGAGCTTGCTCGCTGCGAGCCGCACCATCTGGCGCGCCGCCACGAGTTCGGTCGCCATGTCGGCCAGCTTGAACTGCAAGGCCTGGAAGCTCGCGAGCGGCTTGCCGAACTGCTGGCGGTCTTGCAAGTAGCGACGTGCCGCATCGAGGGCGCCCTGCGCAGCACCGACCGAGCAGGTCGCAATGTTGATGCGCCCACCGTCGAGCCCCTTCATCGCGATGCGAAAGCCCTCGCCTTCGCTGCCGAGCAAGTGGTCGGCAGGCACACGCACATTGTCGAAACTGATCGCGCGCGTGGGCTGGCTGTTCCAGCCCATCTTGTGTTCCTTCTTGCCGTAGCTGATGCCTGGCGCATCGGCCGGCAGCGCGAAGGCCGAGATGCCACCCGCGCCACCGCCACCTGTGCGCGCCATCAGCACCAGCACGTCGGTCGCGCCGGCACCCGAAATAAACGCCTTGCCGCCGTTGATGACGTACTCGCCGCCTTGCAACTCGGCGCGCGTCTTCAGCGAGCCCGCGTCCGACCCGGCGCCCGGCTCGGTGAGGCAGTAGGACGCCAGCTTGCGCCCGCTCGTCAGGTCCGAGCCCCACCGCTCGCGCACCGCGGGGCCGCCCCAGGTACCCAGCATCCAGGTCGCCATGTTGTGGATGGTGATGAAGGCGGTGGTCGACGGGTCGATGGCCGCCATCTCTTCGAACACCAGCGTGGCGTCGAGCCGCGGTAGCGCGAGACCATCGATGCTTTCGGGCGCATAGAGGCCGCAGAAGCCGAGCTCGCCCGCCTTGGCGATCGCCTCTTTAGGGAAGATCGCCTCGGCGTCCCACTTCGCCGCGTTCGGAGCGAATTCGCTCAGCGCGAAATCGCGCGCGGTTTGCGCGAAGGCGCGCTGCTCTTCAGAGAGTTCGAAGTCCATCCGAAGCAGTTACTTGAGACTGATCGTGGTGTTGACGCCCTGGCTCACCGTGCTGTCGTCGAACCAGCGCGAAGTAATCGTCTTGGTCTGCGTGTAGAACATGATGACCTGCTTGCCGTAGGGGCCCAGGTCACCCAGCTTCGAAGCGCGGGAACCGGTGAACGAGAACATCGGCACCGGCACCGGAATCGGCACGTTGATGCCGACCTGGCCGACATCGATGTCTTCCTGGAACTTGCGCGCGGCCGCACCCGACTGGGTGAAGATGGCGGTGCCGTTGCCGTTCGGGTTGGCGTTGATCAGTTCGATGGCCTCGTCCAGGCTCGCGGCATTCACCGTACACAAAACCGGGCCGAAGACTTCCTGCTCATAGATCACCATGCCGGGCTTCACATCGGCGAACACAGTCGGGCCGATGAAGTTGCCCTTTTCGTAGCCAGGCACTTTCGGATTGCGGCCGTCGAGCGCCAGCGTGGCGCCGTCGGCAATGCCACGTTCGATCAGGTAGTTGACGCGGTCGTGCGCAGCACAGGAGATCAACGGGCCGATGTCGACGCCCTTCTCCGTGCCGCCACCCATCTTCAGCGAGTTGGCTTTTGCGATCAGGTCGGGCACCCACTTCTGCGCATCACCCACCAGGACCGCGACCGACACCGCCATGCAGCGCTGGCCGGCAGCACCGAAGCCGGCACCGGCCAGTGCGTTGAGCGTCTGATCCTTGTTGGCGTCGGGCATCACGATGGCGTGGTTCTTCGCGCCCATCATGCATTGCGCGCGCTTGCCGGTGGCGATGGCGCGGTTGTAAACGTGCGTGCCGACCTTGGTCGAGCCGACGAAGCTGATGGCCTTGATGTCTTTGTGATCGCAGATCGCGTTGACCACGGCTTCGCCGCCGTGGATGACGTTCAGCACGCCCGGCGGAATACCGGCCTGCAGCGCCAATTCGCACAGGCGCATGGTCACCATCGGGTCTTGTTCGGACGGCTTCAGCACGAAGGTGTTGCCGGTGACGATCGCCATCGGGAACATCCACAAAGGGATCATCGCGGGGAAGTTGAAAGGCGTGATGCCGGCACACACGCCAAGCGGCTGCAGCAGCGTGTAGGTGTCGACGCCATTGGCCACGTTGTTGGCCATTTCTCCCAGCTGCAGGTTGCCGATGGCGGATGCGTGCTCGACCACTTCGAGGCCGCGGAACACGTCGCCTTCGGCATCGGGCAAGGTCTTGCCCTGTTCGGCCGTAAGGATGGCGGCGAGCTCGGCCATGTTCTCGCGGATGAGCTGCTGGTACTTCAGGAAGATGCGGGCGCGGGCGCCGATCGGGGTCTTTTTCCAGGTCTTGAAGGCGTCCTTGGCGGAGGCGACCGCGGCATCGACTTCGGCCGGCGTCGCGAACGGTACCTTGGCCAGCACCTCTTGCGTGGCCGGGTTCACGACGTTGCGCCACTCAGTGGTTTTCGACTCGATGAACTTGCCGCCGATGAGCAGCTTGACGGTGGCGACCGTGGTGGCGGGTGTGACTTTGGCGTCCATGAATTTGTCTCCTGATAGGTTGTCGCAGTGCCTGCGCAGCCCGTCATCCTAGCTTTGCAGATTTGCGATAGCAATAGACAAATTCGCACCCGACCTCTGCATAATTGCAGAGATGGATTGGGACAACCTGCGGTATTTCTTGGAACTCGCGCGCTCGGGCACCTTGCAGAGCGCCGCGCGCCGGCTGGAGGTCGATCACACGACCGTCGCGCGCCGCATCCAGGCGCTTGAAAAGCAGGTCGGCTCGCCGCTCTTCTCGCGGGAGGCCGATGGGCATCGGCTGACTGAGGCAGGTCGACGGTTGCAGCCGCAAGTCGAGGCGATGGAAGGTGCGTTTCGGGCCGTAGAGAGCGCCGCACCCACTTCGCACGAGGGCCTGTCGGGCGTGGTGCGGATCGGCGCGACCGAAGGCTTCGGCACCATCGTGCTGGCGCCGCAGCTCGCGCTCTTCGCGGGCCGACACCCCAAGTTGCTGATCGACCTGCTTGCCATGCCGCGACTGGTGCACCTGTCGCGCCGCGAGGCGGACATCGTGATCTCGCTCGAACGTCCGGCCCGTGGGCCGGTGCTCGTGACCAAGCTCACCGACTACACGCTGCGGCTCTACGCATCGAAGAAGTACTTGGCGAAACACCAGCCCATCAAGGCCCGCGAAGACCTGCGCGGCCACACCTTCATCAGCTATGTCGACGACCTGCTGTTCAGCAAGGAGTTGCAGTACCTGGACGAGTTGTACAAACCCGATGCCTTCGCGCTGCGCAGCACCAGCGTGCTGGCGCAGTACGAAGCCACCTCAGCCGGCGCCGGCATCGCGGTGTTGCCCGCTTTTATTGCGGGCCGCGACAAATCGTTGCGCCGCGTGCTGCCCGATCAGCCGCAAGCGCAGTTCACGCGCAGCTTCTGGATGTCGATGCCGGCCGAGACCAAGCACCTGGCGCGGATGCGGGCCGTTTGGGATTTCTTGCGGCAGACCGCCGACATGCAAAAGGACGTGCTGCTGCCGGAGTGAGCCGAGTGCGCCCCGCACAAGTCCGATCGAGCGCGCGGCGAGCCGACCCTGGGCGCCGGCCCTGGCGCTCAGATCCAGCGTACTGGATGGCTCCCCGGCGGCATCGAAGGCATGCGCCACACGGCAGGCGTGCGCGACAGCTGCGCGCTGTGCCGTACTGCACGGAGCAGGCCGAAGCCCGACTCCGACGTCTCCAGAAACGGTGCCAGTTCCGGCCGCGGTGCCGACAGCCCGCCGGCGACACGGCCGAGCGAGCGCAGCCACTGCGCGGTCTGCGCAAGCGACACCTGCACATGCCAGCTGCCGCCTTCGCGCTGCTGGCGCCAGAGCGCGGCCGCCGCACCAAAAGCGATGAGGTAGCCGGTGGCTTCGTCGAGGATCTGCATCGGCATCGGGCGTGGCATGCCGTCGCCGGCCGCCTCGCCCTCGGCATGGTTGAAGCCCATGGCGGTCTGCAGCAGCGAATCGAAACCACGGCGCCCGGCCCACGGACCTTGCGTACCGTAAGCCGACAAGGAGACGCAGACGATGCCGGGTCGCCGGTCGGCGAGATCGGCCGCCCCGAAACCCAGCGCGGCAAGGCCGCCCGAACGGTAGCCCTGCACGAAGACATGCGCCCCGCCGATGACACGCTCTAAGGCGGCGCGGCCCGCATCGGTGCGCAGATCCGCATGCACCGACAGCTTGCCCCGGCTGGTGTCGGCGATGGCCGAGATGTTGGGCAGGGTCGGCGAATTGACCAGCATCACCTGCGCACCGTAGGCCGCCAGCGCCTTGCCGCCAACCGGCCCGGCCAGCACGCGTGTGAGGTCGAGCACGCGCACGCCGCCGAGCGGTCGTTGGCCCTCGCGCAACGGCGGCAATGCCATCGGCGGTGTGGCGTCGGATGCGGCGCCGTCACCGATGCGCTCGATGGTGAAAAGCGGCTGCCCTGCCACCGCTTGTGCTTGCGGCGTGGCATCCCATTCGTCGAAGCTGCGCAGCGCCGCGACGACCAGGCCGCGTTTCGCCGCGGCTTGTTCGAAATCGAGTGCGCGCCAGTCACGCAGCGCCTGTTCGGCATCGGCGCGCTGCGCCGTCGACGGATCCAGGCCGAGAAGCGCCAGCGCGCCGTCGCGATGGTGCGCGAAGTTTGCGTGGACGCGTACGTACCCGTCGGCACAACGGTACAAGCCGGAGAACGCGTCCCATGGGTCGGGCGATACATCGTCGACGCTGAACCAGCCGGTGCATTCCACCGCGGCGTGAGTCATGTCGACCACTACCTCCTGGCGCGGCGCGCCGCGCAAGTGGCCGAGTTCGCAGGCCGCGAGAGCCGCAGCGGCGATGGTGCTTTGTGCTGCGGCACCGACCGCGAACGACGAAGGGAATACGGGATCGGTGCCTGCGAGATGCGCGCAGCCAAGCGCCTCGGCGGGCAGCCCGGCGTCGGCCCAAAGTTTGCCGAGGATGTCAGGAACGTTCACGTGCGATCTCCTGTTGCGTTCCGCGACCTGCGTCTGCGTCTGCTCTCGCCCTACTGCAGATCGAAGTTCTTTTCCTTCACAGCTTCCGAGTCGAGGCCGATCTGAACCGTGAACGTACCCGGTTCTGCCACACGCTGCAGCTGGGCGTTGAAGAACTTGAGTTTTTCTTCGTCCACAGTGAAGCGGACGGCCTTCTCTTCGCCCGGCTTCAGCATGATCTTGCGAAAGTCCTTGAGTTCCTTCACGGGCCGCACGACGGATGCAGCGACATCGCGGATGTACAGCTGCACAACGGTTTCACCTGCGCGCTGGCCCGTGTTCTTCACCGTCACGCTTGCTTCCACCTTGGCGCCGCGCGCCATCGTCGCGCTCGACAACGTCACATCGGACACGCTGAAGTCGGTGTAGCTGATGCCGTAGCCGAAGGGATAGAGCGCGCCGTTGGGTTCCTCGAAATACTGCGAGGTGTAGTTACCCGGCTTGCCCGGCGTGAACGGGCGGCCGAGGCGCGGATGGTTGTAGTAGATCGGGATCTGGCCGACCGAGCGCGGAAAGCTGATGGGCAGCTTGCCGCCCGGGTTGTAGTCGCCGAACAGCACGTCGGCAATGGCATTGCCGCCTTCGATGCCGGTGTACCAGGTTTCCAGAATGGCATCGGCCTCTTTCTGCTCGCGTTGCAGCGCGAGAGGTCGGCCGTTCATCAGCACCAGCACGATCGGCTTGCCGGTCGCCTTCATCGCGGTGATCAGGGCACGCTGGCTCTGCGGGAGATCCAGGCTCGTGCGGCTCGATGATTCGTGCGACATGCCGCGCGACTCGCCCACCGCCACCACCACCACGTCGGCCCGGCGCGCCGCCTTCACGGCCTCGGCGATCATTGCGGCAGGCGCACGCTTGTCCTGCGTCACTTCGGGCGAATCCCAGTTGAGGTAGTTGAGGTACTTG
The DNA here is from genome assembly GCF_046115955.1 of Variovorax sp. GrIS 2.14. Classification (NCBI taxonomy): domain Bacteria; kingdom Pseudomonadati; phylum Pseudomonadota; class Betaproteobacteria; order Burkholderiales; family Comamonadaceae; genus Variovorax; species Variovorax sp. GrIS 2.14. The sequence goes on along the minus strand of NZ_JBJXIA010000015.1, from coordinate 29,474 downwards.
ACGATCTCTTCGTCATTGGTGAGGTTGGCGCCGCGTGCATAGATCAGGTTCTTGCCGATCGCATTGGCAAGCCCGGTTCGCAATGTCACGGAAGCCTTGTAATCGCCGGCCGCAGACCAGCTGCCCAGCATGTCGATCGGTGCATCTGCCAGCGGACCGACCAACGCGACCTTGGCGGTCTTCGAAAGCGGCAAGGTGTTGTGGCGGTTCTCCAGCAGCACCACGGATTTGCGCGCGGCATCGCGCGCCGCGGGCCGACTCAGGCGGCTGTCGGCTTTGAGGTCCGGCGGATCGTCCGCTGCCACGCCGATGCGCACATAAGGGTTCTGAAAGAGGCCCATGTCGTACTTGGCGCCCAGCACTTCGCGCACAGCGTTGTCGATCTCCGTCATGCTGACTTCGCCCGACTTCACCAGGCCCGGCAGTTCCTTCAGGTAGACCGAGTCGGCCATGCTCATGTCGATGCCGGTCTTGATGGCGAGCTTGGCGGCCTCACGCTCGTCCTTGGCGACGCCGTGGCGGGTCAGCTCGACGATGGCGCCGTGGTCACTCACCGCGACGCCCTTGAAGCCCCAGTCCTTGCGCAGCAGGTCCTGCATGAGCCATGTGTTCGATGTCGCCGGCACGCCGTTGATGGAGTTGAGCGCCACCATCACGCCGCCCGCCCCCGCATCGATGGCCGCGCGATATGGCGGCAGGTAGTCCTGGTACATGCGCATCGGGCTCATGTCGACCGTGTTGTAGTCGCGTCCGCCCTCGACCGCACCGTACAGCGCGAAATGCTTGACCGCGGCCATCACGTTGTTGGGGCCGATCGGCAGCTTGCCCTGGAAGCCCCGGACCACGGTCTTGGCGATCTCCGAGACGAGGTACGGGTCTTCGCCAAAGCCTTCGGACGTGCGGCCCCAGCGCGGGTCGCGAGAGATATCGACCATCGGCGCGAAGGTCATGTCGGCCGCATCGGCGCTCGCTTCTTTGGCTGCCGTACGCGCCATCGACGTCACCACGTCCATGTCCCAACTCGACGCCAGCCCGAGCCCGATGGGGAACGTGGTGCGGTGGCCGTGGATCACGTCGAACGCGAAGAACATCGGGATCTTCATCCGGCTGCGCTGGGTCGCTGCGTCTTGCAGCTGGCGGTTGTGCGGGCGGTTGACCGAGTTGAAGGTGCCGCCGACCCGGCCGGCAGCGATCTCGTCGGCCAGCTGCGCGATCGGCATTTCCGGGCCGATGCTGATCAGGCGCAATTGCCCGACCTTTTCATCGAGCGTCATCTTTCCGACGAGGTCGGCGATGAAGGCGCTCTTGTCCGACATGGCGACCGCAGACACCGTGACGGGCGCTGTCTGGGTAAAAGCCGGCGCACTGGCGAGGCCGGCCAGCAGGGCCATCGACAACGAAAAACTCGGGGACAACTTGAACGACAACTTCATCGAATAACCTTCTGTGATCGGCAGCTGCTTCAAGACTTGTCTCGCAGTGCCGGTGCGTCTCTTGGGGCAATCTGGCGATGCTAAGCTAAACACTTGCACCGCCAGCAGTCACCCGCATTCACCGATGGCTGGCCTCGAATTTGCGAGACGCTCGCAACCCCACGCGACCCTGCCCTACGCCATCGCGCCTCCTCCATCGCGCCTTCTGGATCTATCCGATGTTGCCCACTGCCGCACTCCGAAGAGCAAAGCCTTTTGCCCGCTTCGTTTCTGTTCCCTTAGTACTGTCTTGCCTGATGGCTTTGTCGAGCGTTCTGATCGCCGGCCAAGCACAAGCGTTTTCGCTGGACGACGTGACGGCCAGGGCGCGCGACCTGATGGACAAGCCGTATGTCGCACCGGTCAGCAACCTGCCGCCGGTGTTCAGCAACATGCAGTTCGCCGACTACCAGAAGATGCAGCCGCTGATCGACAAGTTCGAGTGGCGCGACAAGGGCACGCCCTTCAAGCTGAGCTTCTATCACCAGGGCATGCAGTTCAACGCACCGGTCAAGATCAGCGAGATCGTCGGCAGCGAAGTGCAGGAGATCAAGTACGACGCCAGCCGCTTCGACTTCGGCGACCTCAAGTTCGACAAGGACGCCACCAGCAAGCTCGGCTATGCCGGCTTCAGGGTGATGTACCCGATCAACCAGGACGGCAAAGACGACGAGATCATGAGCTTTCTCGGCGCCAGCTATTTCAGGGTGATCGGCAAGGGCCAGGTCTATGGGCTGTCGAGCCGCGGACTGGCGATCGATACCGCGTTGCCCGCGCCTGAAGAGTTTCCCAACTTTCGCGAGTTCTGGATCCAGCGGCCCAATCCACAAGACAAGCAACTGGTCATCTATGCGCTGCTCGATTCGCCCCGTGCGACCGGCGCCTACCAGTTCATTCTGACGCCCGGCAAAGACGCGGTGCTCGACGTGCAGGCCAACCTTTTCATGCGCGGCGACGTCAACACGCTCGGCATCGCGCCGTTGACCAGCATGTTCCTGTATGGCCCGAACCAGCAGAGCGAGAAGCGCAATTTTCGCCCGGCCATCCACGATTCGAACGGACTGGCCATACACACCGGCAGCGGTGAATGGCTATGGCGGCCGCTCAACAACCCGCGCAATCTGTCGATCAGCACCTTCCAGGTCGAGAACCCGCTGGGCTTCGGCCTGCTGCAGCGTGGCCGCGAGTTCTCGCGCTTCGAAGATCTGAAAGACCGCTACGACCTGCGCCCGAGCGCGTGGATCGAGCCGCAGGGCAAGTGGGGCAAGGGCAAGGTCGAGCTGGTCGAGATCCCGACGCCGGACGAGACCAACGACAACATCGTCGCTTTCTGGACGCCCGACGTGCAACCGAAGAAAGGTCATGCGATTCAGTACGCCTACCGCATGCACTGGACCACCGACGAAGCTGCCCTGCACGGCCAGGACAACGCCTGGGTACGGCAGACATTCAACACGGCCGGCGAGTTGATGCAGCCCAACCTGATCCGGAAGCTCGATGGCAGCACGGCGTTGCTGATCGACTTCGAAGGGCCGCGGCTGTCGCAGCTGCCTGCCGATGCCGTGGTCACGGCGCAGGTCAGTGTCGGTGACAACGCGGAGCTGCTGGAGAACGTGCTTCAGCGCAACACGGCGATCAACGGTTGGCGGCTCACATTGCGGGTGAAGGTGAAGAACCCCGTACAGCCGGTGGAGATGCGCGCGGCGCTGCTGCAGGGCGACAAGGCGATCAGCGAAACCTGGAGCTACCAGATACCGCCGAATGCGGCACCGGTGGCGGCTGCTGCGCCCGCACCGACTGCGCCTGCCGTGCCGCCGACCGCGCCCGATCCAGCAACGACAGCACCAAAGACAACGCCCTGAGCATTCGCATGCGCAGGGCGGCGGGCTCCTTGGGTGCCTTGCAATGTCGCTTGCTTATTTGATCAGCTTCACGCCTGTCTTGGCCTGAAGCGCATCGAAGGTCACACAGTCGGCCAGCTCGACGAGCTTGAGGCCTTCAGGCGTCACATCGAGCACGGCCATGTCGGTGATGATGCGATCGACCACGCCCACGCCGGTCAATGGCAGCGTGCACGCTTCAAGAATTTTCAGGTCTTCGGTGCCGTCCTTCTTCTTGGCGACGTGCTCCATCAGCACGATCACGCGCTTGACGCCGGCCACCAGGTCCATCGCGCCGCCCATGCCCTTGACCATCTTGCCGGGGATCATCCAGTTGGCGAGGTCGCCCTTGGCGCTCACCTGCATGGCACCCAGGATGCTCAGGTTGATCTTGCCGCCGCGGATCATCGCAAAGCTGTCGTGGCTGCCGAAGATGGCGCTGCCCGGCAGCGTGGTCACGGTCTGCTTGCCGGCGTTGATGAGGTCTGCGTCGACCATGTCTTCGGTCGGGAACGCGCCGATGCCCAGCATGCCGTTTTCGCTCTGCAGCCAGACTTCCTTGTCACCGACGAAGTTGGCGACCAGCGTCGGAATGCCGATGCCCAGGTTCACGTAGAAGCCGTCTTCGAGCTCTTGCGCCGCACGGGCGGCCATTTGGTCTTGCGTCCAGGGCATGTCAGGCTCCTTCTTTCTTGTTGCTGGTGCCGGCGGGCACGACGGGAACAGGCATCTCGGCGCCAACGGCGGCAGCGTGTGCGATCACGGCCTTGGCTTCTTCCTTGGCAGCCGCCACGTCGGCCGGCGCAGCGGCGGTCACGGTGCGCTTTTCGATGCGCTTTTCAGGCGTCGCGTTCAGCACGATGCGGTGCACGTAGATGCCCGGCAGATGGATGTCGTCAGGTGCGAGTTCCCCGAGTTCGACGATCTTCTCGACCTCGACGATGCAGATCTTTCCGGCCATGGCCACGGCGGGGTTGAAGTTGCGTGCCGTCAGCCGAAAGCGCAGGTTGCCGGAGGTATCGGCGATGTGCGCCTTGACCAACGCCACATCGGGCACCAGCGAATGCTCCATCACGTAGGTCTCGCTTACTCCGTCGGTGATGAACTCGCGCAGTTCCTTGCCTTCGGCCACCAGCGTACCGACACCGGTCTTGGTGAAGAAGGCCGGAATGCCGGCGCCGCCGGCGCGCAGCTTTTCGGCCAGCGTGCCTTGGGGCGTGAATTCGAGTTCGAGTTCGCCGGCCAGGTATTGCCGTTCGAACTCCTTGTTCTCGCCGACGTACGACGCGACCATTTTCTTGATCTGCCGCGTGCCCAGCAGCTTGCCGAGGCCGAAGCCATCGACGCCCGCGTTGTTCGAAATGCAGGTGAGGTTCTTGACGCCGGAATCGTGCAGTGCATCGATCAGCGCCTCCGGTATGCCGCAAAGGCCGAAGCCGCCGACCGCCAGCGTTTGCCCGTCGGCAACGACGCCTTTGAGTGCCGCGTCGGCGGACGGATAGATTTTGTTCGCCATGGCCTGTGATCCTTGCTCGGTGAATAAAACGAAAGGGGAAAAAACGAAAGGGAAAACGAAAGGAAAGCGGTACCCGGAATGATCTTCGGGACTGCGCTGCCCGGAACGATACTACGTGGCCTTATACGTAGTAATTCGTAATGGCGACACCCTACCCCGCCCCCGCCGGCATCGACTACCGGCTGGCATTCGAGCATGCACCCGTCGGCATGGTGCTCTCGCGCGACCGCACCATGGTCGACTGCAACGCACGGCTTTGCGAAATGTTCGGCGCACCGCGCGAGGCGCTGGTAGGCCAGTCTTTCCGCGTTCTGTATCCGAGCGTGGCGGAGTTCGAACGCATCGGCAAGCGCATGGAGCCGATCCTCAATGCGAGCGGGCGCTACGCCGACAACCGCATGATGAAGCGGCTGGACGGCCGTTACGGCGCCCTGCGAGGCGAAACCTTCTGGTGCCACGTAACGGGCCGTGCGCTCAACCGCACGGCGCCGCACGAGTCCGGCATCTGGACTTTTGAAGACCTCGGCTCGCGACGCTCCGTGACGGCCGAACTCACGCCTCGCGAGCGTGAAGTCGCAGCGCATGTCATGCAGGGGCTGACCTCCAAGCAGATCGGCAAGGCGCTCGGCATCAGTCATCGCACGGTCGAGTTGCACCGGGCGCGGCTGATGCGAAAGTACAGCGCGTCGACCACGGCGGAACTGGTGCAAAAGCTCATCACCACCTGAGCGCTCGGGGAAAACCAGTAGCGGCGGCCCTTGTAAGCAGCAAAGCCTTCACGCACAATTATTGAAACGTTATATTTAATGGACACAGACAACGCACCCTCCCTTTCCAGCGTGACCCTGCGCGAGGTTGCCAACGCGGCGGGCGTATCGGTCGGCACCGCATCCAAGGTGCTTGCCGGAAAAGCTGGCGTCTCGTTGCGACGCAGCGAGAGCGTCCGTGCTGCGGCCAAAACCCTGGGCTACCGGCCGAACGGCATTGCGGCCGATTTGCGGCGCAACCGCTCGACGTCGATCGGGCTGGTGATTCCCGACCTGCTCAATTCTTTTTTCCTCGAGCTCGTGCACGCGCTTGAAAAGTTCGCTTCGACCAACGGCTACTTCCTGGTGCTGGCGCATGCCGACGAAGATCCGAAAATCGAAATGGACCGCATCCGCTTCGTCTTGTCGCGCCAGGTCGCCGGCATGATCCTGATCCCTTGCCAGGGCTACGACCATGCCCTCGAAGAGCTGCAGCAGTGCAACGTCCCGGTGGTCATGGCCGACCGCGTGAACGACAGCTTTCCGGTCAACACGGTCACCACCGACAGCCTGCATGCGGCACACATGGGCACGCAATACCTGCTGTCACTCGGCCACCGGCGCATTGCTTTCGCGGTGAACACGCTCGACCTGGTGAACAGCCGGGACCGGGCCGACGGCTACATCAAGGCGATGCAGGAGGCCGATCTGGCCGACCACATCCAGATCGTCATGTGCGGCATGAATGCAGCCCAGGCCCATCCGGTGATGCTCGACATGCTGATGAAGCCCGAGCGGCCGACCGCCCTCTTCACCGCCGGCAATGTGCTGACGCTCGCAGCCCTGCGGGCCATTGGCGACGCAAACCTGCAATTGCCCTCCGACCTGTCTCTGTTGAGCTTCGACGACGCACCCTGGATGTCGGTGCTGAAGCCCCGCATCAGTTCCATTCGGCAACCCGTCGAAGCCATCGGTCACGCCATTTGGCAACTCATGCTCGCCGGACTTCGGGGCCATCAAACCCAGCCGTTCTCGCACTTGCGCTTCAAGGCGGAGCTGTTGCCACGCGAGACCACAGCAGCCCGCCCGGTCCGGAAGAAACGCACTTCTTGATCCCTGCACACAAGGAACACTATCTATGCCGAAATAGAAATTGAAACGTTTTATATTTATAGACAGATCTGACCAACAGACCGGAGACAACCCATGAAATATTCCAGAAGACTTCTTGTGAACGGCGCACTGGCCTTCGCGGCACTGGCGCTGGGCGTGCCGTCCAGCAACGCGCAGACACCGGGTAAAAAATACCGCTTCGGCTTTTCCCAGGTGACCACGCTCGAACCCTGGCGCGTCCAATTCAACAAGGACATGCGGGCCGAGGCCGCCAAACATCCTGAGGTCGAACTGATCATCGCGGACGCCGGCGACCGGACCGACAAGCAGGTCGCCGACATGGACAACTTCATCACGCAGAAGATGGACGTGATCTTCATCTCGCCGAAAGAATCCGCCGGACTCACCGGCGTAGTCGAAAAGGCCACCAAAGCCGGCATCCCGGTGTTCGTGCTCGACCGCAACGTCGACGCCAAGGCCTTCACGCAGTACATCGGTGGCGACAACGTGGCCATCGGCCGCGCAGCGGGCAAGTACATCGTCGATGCCCTCGGCGGCCCGGGCAAAGCGCGCGGCAACCTGATCGAGATCTGGGGCAATCAGGGCGTTCAGGCTGCGCACGACCGGCACAACGGCGTCTTCGAATCGGTCGGCAAGGAAAAAGGCATCACGCTGCTCAACGAGCGGGTCGACATCGACTGGAAGCAGGACAAGGCCTATGAGTACATGAAAACCATGCTGCGCCGCTTCCCGAAAATCGACGTGGTCTATGCGCAGAACGATCCGATGGCGTACGGCGCCTACCTGGCCGCCAAGGATCTGGGCCGCGAAAAGCAGATCAAGTTCATCGGCGCCGACGCGCTGCCGCAAGAGGGTGCGACCTGGGTTCTCAACGGCGAGTTGGCTGCGACCTTTCTCTATCCCACGCCCGGCGCAGAAGGGATCCGGCAGGCACTCAAGATGCTGAAGGGCGAGAAGATTCCCCCCAGCGTGATTCTCGACACCGAAGGCGTGTTCAAGGACAACGCCAAAGCCTTCATCGCCTCGCACTGATCCGCGCATGGCCGAAACCGAGCTGACAACCACCCGGGCCTGCCTGGTTCGCATGACCGGCATCAGTCTGTCGTTCGGTGGCACCCAGGCACTGGCCAGTGTCGACTTCGATCTGGAGCCCGGCGAGATCCACGCCATCGCCGGTGAAAACGGTGCCGGCAAGTCGACGCTGATGAAAATCCTGGCCGGCATTCATCAACCCGACCAGGGTGAACTGACCCTGGTCGGCGAGCCGAAGCAGCTCTTTGGGGTGGCCGCCGCGCAAGCCGCAGGCATTGCCACGATCCATCAGGAGTTGAATCTCATCGACTCGCTCAGCGCTGTCGAAAACGTCTTCCTAGGCAAGGAACTGCTGACGCGCTGGCGCGTGCCCGACCGCCGGCGCATGCGGTCCCGGGCCACCGCCGTGCTGCGCTCGCTGGGCTTCCCCGCCGACCCGCAAGCACCGGTGGGTGGTCTGCGCATGGGCGAGAAACAACTGGTGGAGATTGCCAAGGCACTGATCGCCGACGCGACGGTGCTGATCATGGACGAGCCGACGTCGGCCTTGTCAGACACCGAGACCCAGGCGCTCTATGCGCTGTGCCGACGACTGCGCGCGCAAGGCATCGGGATCGTGCTGATCACGCACCGGCTGGACGAAATGTTTTTGTTGGCGGATCGCATCAGCGTATTGCGCGACGGCCGGAAGATCGGGACCTGGGCGACCTTGGAGATCGAATCCCCCTCAGCCCTGGTGTCACTGATGATCGGGAAGAAATTCTCGGCAGTCGGCGACAAGGAGCCCGCGTTGCCCGGGCCGACCGTCGCGCCGGTACTGACGGTCGAGCATCTGGGCCTGGCCACGACGGCGCGCAGCGTGGTCGACGGTGTTTCCTTCACCGTTGGCCCGGGCGAAGTCGTCGGTCTGTCGGGCCTGCTGGGCGCGGGCAAGACCGAGATCCTGGAGGCGCTGTTCGGCATCTCGCCGCACCGCGTCGAAGGCCGCATTCATTACCGAGGACAGGACGTCCGATTCGGGCAGCCCTGTGAAGCCGTCGAGGCCGGTGTCGGCATGGTGACTGAGGATCGAAAGCGCGACGGTCTGTTGCTGGAGCAAGACCTCGAGGCCAACTTCCTGCTGCCCAACCTCGGGCAATTGCCGGGCTACCCGCTCTATCGCAGGGGCCTGGCACGCGCCCGAGCCATCGCCAACGCCACGACCTTCAACGTGCGCTACAAGTTCATCGAACAGCCCAGCGGCACGCTCAGCGGCGGCAACCAGCAGAAGCTCATCATCGGCAAATGGCTGCTGCGCCAGCCCTGTCTGCTGTTGCTTGACGAGCCGACCCGCGGTGTCGACACCGCGGCCAAAGCCGAGATCTATGCGCTCATCCGCGCCGCTACGCACACCGGGCTCGCCGTGCTCATCGCCAGCGCAGAGATCGACGAACTCATGTTGCTGTGCGACTGCATCGTGGTGCTTTGCGCCGGCCGCGCCACGGGCACTTTGCAACGCTCCGATTTTTCAGCCAATGCACTGGTACGGCTTGCCGCCGGCCATGCCGGGACCTCTTGATGTTGATGCAATCCACCGTGATCAAAGGCCTGCTCGCCAGCGCCAAGTACTACCTGGGCCTGATCGTCCTGCTGGCGATCGGCGTGCTGGCGTCGCCGCATGACGCGGACGGGGGCAACATTTTCATGAGCGGCTCCAATCTGTCGGATGTGTTCCGGCAGGTGTCGAACATCGGGATCATCTCGATAGGCATGACACTGGTGATCATCGCGGGTGGCATCGACCTCTCGGTCGGCTCGATCATGAGCCTGGGCAGTGTCCTGACGGCGATGCTGCTGACGCAAGCCGGCTGGACCGGCGCGTCGAGTTTCGGCCTCGCAGCGAGCGTGCCCGTGGCCGGCCTTCTGGTCTGGGTCGCAGTGCGTTTTTTCCGCTCGAAGACAGCGACGACTGCAACGAATGAAGGCCGGGACGCTTCCGACCCGAAGCTCGTGCTGGCCGTCATCGCCGCCCTGGTCGCCGGGCTTGGCCTGGCCATCGCCATCGCCGTCGAGTTGCCCGGCAAGCTGCCGTTGGGGCTGGTGCTGCTGGTGGTGCCACTCGCCGGTTGCGCGATGGGGATGCTGAACGGATGGATCATCACGCGAGGCAGGATGCAACCGTTTATCGTGACGCTGGCCAGCATGGTCGCCATCACCGGTGCAACGCGCCTGATCTCAGGTCAGGACACGGCAGTGCATGCGATCTACAGCGGCACCAACGCCACCACGGACATCGAGGCGCTGCGCGCCCTGTTGTTCGGCATCGTGCCGGTACCCGCCCTGTTTTTTCTGGGCACCGCGCTGATCTTCGGCTTCGTGTTGAGCCGCACCGTCTTCGGCAAGTACCTCTACGCCATCGGCGGCAACGAAAAATGCGCACGCCTGTCGGGACTGCGGGTCGACCGCCACAAGATCGCGACCTATGCCATTTCGGGCCTGCTGTCGGCCCTGGTCGGTGTGCTGTTCGCTGCGCAGTTTCGACAAGGCAAGTCCGATGCCGGACTGGGCTGGGAGCTCGATGCGATCGCTGCTGTCGTGATCGGGGGGACCACGTTGATGGGCGGTGCCGGCCGCATTTCAGGCACCATCGCGGGCGTTCTGATTTTCGGATTTCTGGGCAACATCCTGATGCTCAACAACATCGACAGCAACACGCAATTGCTGCTGAAGGGAATCATCATCATCGTTGCCGTGTTTCTTCAACAAACTCCGTTGTCACGCTTTGGCCTGACGCGCAAACCAGGCTAAGCACATGCTCAAGAACATCGATCCACTCCTGACGCCCGCGCTGCTGCGCGAACTGGCGGCCATGGGACATGGCGACTTCATCGCCGTTTGCGACGCCAACTTCCCGGCTTATTCGATTGCCGCCGGCAAACCGCTGATCCACCTGCCGGGCTGCGGGACGATTGCCGTGCTGCGCGCCATTCTTTCCGTGTTGCCGCTCGACACTTTCGATGGCAGCCCGGTGCACCGGATGGAACAGGTCGGTCGTCCCGAGGTGTTGGCCGACATCCAGCGCGAAGCCATCGACACGGTGTTCTCCCGGCTCGATCCGGTGCCGCAGGTGGCGGGCCTCGAGCGCTTCGCCTACTACGCGCAGGCCCGCGGCGCATGCGCCGTGGTCCTCACCGGAGACACCATGCCGTATGGCAATTTCCTGCTGCGCAAGGGGGTCCTGTGAGCGCGCCGGTAACAGCCGCGTTGCCACGGCGTCCGCTCGGCCGCACCGGCCTCGACGTGACGGTGCTGGGCTTTGGCGCGGCGCCCCTCGGCAACCTGTTCAGCCATCTCGACGAAGCCACCAGCGTCGCGGCCGTGGTCGCCGCTTTCGACAGCGGCATCAACCTGCTCGACATGGCGCCGCACTATGGCAACGGCCTGGCCGAACTGCGCGCCGGTGCAGCGCTCCGGCAGGTGCTGCAGCATCGGTCGCGCGACCGCATCGTGGTGTCGACCAAGGTTGGACGCTGGTTCGATCCGATGCCGACCCGCCGTGCAACCGCCCCGGCTCACGACGACGGCAATGCCGAAGTCGCGAGCCCGGGCTTCGTCGGCGCATTGCCGCATCGGGTCATGCTCGACTACTCCTATGACGGCACCCTGCGCTCGATCGAGCAGTCGCTGCTGCGCACCGGGCTCGACCGTCTCGACATCGTGTTGATTCACGACGTTGATGTCTGGACGCACGGCCCCGACGCGATCGAAGCCCGTTTCTCGGAAGCCATGAACGGGGCATACCGCGCGCTCAGCCGATTGCGCGATGAAGGCGTGGTGCGCGCCATCGGCGTCGGCCTCAACGAAAGCGAAATGTGCGAGCGCTTCGCCCATGCCGGCGACTTCGACACCATGCTGCTGGCCGGACGCTACTCGCTGCTGGAGCAGCCGGCACTGGCCTCGTTCCTGCCGCTGGCGCAGCAAAAAAACATCGCTGTCATGCTCGGCGGAGTTTTCAATTCCGGCATCCTGGCCACTGGTGCAGTAGCCGGCGCGCGCTACAACTACCAGCCAGCACCGGCCGCCGTGATGGCGCGGGTGGCCGCCATTGACGCGGTGTGCAACACGAACGGCGTGCGCCTGGTCGATGCGGCACTGCAATTCGCACTCGGACATCCGGCCGTCACCACGCTGGTGCTGGGCGCCGTGACGCCGGACGAAGTGCGCCGCAACATCGCCTCGCTGGCAGCGCCGATACCCGCGCAGTTGTGGCACGACCTGCGCACCGCGGGCTTGTTGCCCGATGCTGCGCCGACGCCGCCGGCGCTCGCATGAAGCTGGACGCGCACCAGCACTTCTGGCGCGTGGCGCAGGCCGCCGACTACCCCTGGATGTCGCCGGACCAGCCGACGCTCTATCGCGACTTCTCGCCGGAGGAACTACGGCCCATGCTGGCGCGGCACGGCATCGACGGCACCGTGCTCGTGCAGGCGTCACCGACGCTGGCAGAAACGCAGGTGCTGCTGCGCATAGCCGAAGCGACACCGTTCGTCAAAGGCGTCGTCGGCTGGTGTGAGTTCGACGATGTCGCGGCGCCCGCGACCATCGCGACCCTGGCCGGTTCGCCGTGGCTCATCGGTCTGCGACCGATGGTTCAGGACATCGCCGACGACGGCTGGCTGCTGCGCGAGCCATTGCGGCCGGCGTTCGAGGCCATGGTGGAACATGACCTGGTGTTCGACGCGCTGGTGTTGCCACGCCACCTGACGCGGCTGGCCGAACTGACACGGCGGCATCCAGCGCTTCGCGTGGTGGTCGACCATGGTGCCAAGCCCGCGCTCCGCTCCGGCCTGCTGGACGAATGGCGGCGCGACATCGCCGCCGTCGCAAAATTCGAGGGCACCGCCTGCAAGCTGTCGGGCCTGGTCACGGAGTGCGGTGACGACCGTTCCCTCGAGAGGCTGCGCCCGGTGGTGGAGCATCTGCTGGACTGCTTCGGCGCCGAACGGCTGGTGTGGGGCAGCGACTGGCCGGTGGTGAACCTTGCGGGCGGCTACGACGAATGGATGGCCAGCGCACAAGCGTTGCTGGCGCACCTGGCCGGCACGGCGCGCGACGCGATCTTCGGCGGCAACGCCCAGCGCATCTATCTCGACGGAGCGTCGGAATGACAGACCTTGCCATGCACGACAATTTTTCCGGCCTGGCGCTGCATCCCGCGTTGCGCTGGCAGTCCGAACCGGCGCACTGGCGCATCGGCACCGGAGGCGGCGGCCTGTCGATCGAACCGGACGCCGGTACCGATTTCTGGCAACGCACCCACTACGGCTTCGAAGTCGACAACGGGCACTTCCTGTACCTGAACGCGACCGGCGACTTCACGCTGACCACGCAGGTGCATTTTTCGCCGCGCCACCAGTTCGACCAGGCCGGGTTGATGGTGCGACTGTCGCCGTCCTGCTGGCTCAAAACGTCGGTCGAGTTCGAGCCGGACGGACCGAGCCGGCTCGGCGCCGTCGTCACCAACAGGCAGTATTCCGACTGGTCGACCCAGCCCGTGGGAGACGAGGTGACCGCGCTCTGGTTTCGCATCCGCACCGAGCGCTCGGACTGCATCGTGGAATCGTCTACAGACGGAGTCGCGTGGTCGCAACTTCGAATCGCACATCTGAGTGAACGCGCAGCGGCGCCGTTCGTGCAGTGCGGGCTCTACGCCTGCAGCCCGAAAGCGGCCGGCTACAAGGCCGACTTCGCTTTTCTCGATTTCGCGCCAAGGTGAGCCAGCGCGTCCCGACCGGCGAAGCACTGGACGGCTACTTGCCCTTGACCGCGACCAGCTCGACTTCGAAGTTGAGCGTCGCATTCGGCGGGATCACACCGCCGGCACCGCGCGAACCGTAGGCGATGGCCGGTGGGCAGGTCAGCTTGGCCTTGCCGCCGACCTTCATTTTCTGCACGCCTTCGGTCCAGCAGGGGATCACGCCGTTCAGCGGAAATTCGGTCGGCTCGCCGCGCGAGTACGAGCTGTCGAATTCCTTGCCGCTGTCGGAGAAGGTGCCCTTGTAGTGGACCTTCACGACGTCGGTCGCGGCCGGCGAGGCGCCGGTGCCGTCTTTGAGGGATTGGTAGACCAGGCCGCTCGGGGTGGTGACGGGGGCGCTTTGCGCGAAGGTTGCAGTGGACAGGCACAGGGCAGAGATGCCGAAGGAAACAGAGAGGAGAAGAGATCGCACGGGAAGTCCTTGCAGGTTGAGAGCGGTCCATGAAGCCGCGCATGGAAAAGGTCCATTATTGCGAAGCCGCAGCGCCACCGCCGACGCACGGTGGCACCGGTCTTGCTGTGCAATGGCCATCTGCATCCTGGAAGGAAATCCCATGTCTTCGGGTCTTCAAAAAGTGCTCGGCCCGTTCCAGCTGTGGGGCATCGCGGTCGGCCTCGTCATCTCGGGCGAATACTTCGGCTGGAGCTACGGCTGGAACACCGCCGGCACGCTCGGCTTCCTGGTCGCCACCGTGCTGGTCGCGACGATGTACACGACCTTCATCTTCAGCTTCACCGAGCTGTCGACCGCCATTCCGCACGCCGGAGGGCCCTTCGCCTATGCGCGGCGCGCCTTCGGACCGACGGGCGGCTTCGTCGCCGGCTTCGCCACGCTGATCGAGTTTGTCTTCGCGCCGCCCGCCATCGCGCTGGCGATCGGTGCGTACCTCAACGTGCAGTTTCCAGGCGTCAACCCGAAATGGTTCGCGCTCGGCGCGTACGTCATCTTCATCGCGCTCAATTGGGTCGGTGTCGGCATCGCGGCGGCCTTCGAACTCTTCGTGACGCTGCTCGCCATCTTCGAGCTGCTGATGTTCATGGGCGTGGTCACGCCGGGCTGGTCGCTGGCCAACTTCGTCGCCAACGGATGGGCGGGCGGCGACGTGCTCAACGGCGCGGCAGTCCCCGGCATCTTCGCGTCGATCCCGTTCGCGATCTGGTTCTTCCTCGCCATCGAAGGCGCGGCCATGGCGGCTGAAGAAGCGCGCGATCCGCACCGGACCATTCCCATCGCCTACACGACCGGCATCGTCACGCTGGTGATCCTCGCCTTCGGCGTGATGATCTTCGCGGGCGGCGTGGGCGACTGGCGCAAGCTGGCCAACATCAACGACCCGTTGCCGCAGGCGATGAAGGTGGTGGTCGGCGAGAACAGCGGCTGGCTGCACATGCTGGTGTGGATCGGCCTGTTCGGCCTCATCGCCTCCTTCCACGGCATCATCATGGGCTACTCGCGGCAGATCTTCGCGCTGGCCCGCGCTGGCTACTTGCCCAAGTATTTCGCCGCTCTGAGCCCCCGCTTCAACACGCCGCACCGCGCGCTGTTGGCCGGTGGCGTGATCGGTGTCGTCGCGATCTTCAGCGACGAGCTGGTCCAGTTCGGCGGCCAGACCCTGACCGCCAACATCGTGACGATGGCCGTGCTCGGCGCGATCGTGATGTACCTGATTTCGATGGCGGCACTGTTCAAGCTGCGCAAGTCCGAGCCGGATTTGCTGCGCACCTATCGCGCGCCCTTCTACCCCGTGTTTCCAGCCATCGCATTCGGCCTGGGGCTGGTGTGTCTAGGGGCGATGGTCTGGTTCAATGCGATGCTGACGTTGTTCTTCGTCGTGCTGATGGCATTGGGCTACGTTTACTTTTTGGCGACGGCCAAACAGCGCCTGGCTGCTGCGCCGGATGCGATGCTTTCCACCTGAACGGGAAGTACCCGCTACCAGATCGACGCGCCAAGAACATGCGATACAGCACCACCATAGAGGGCCAAGTCTTCACGTTCGATGACCTCAAACAGGTCATGGCGTTCGCGAGTCCGGCGCGTTCAGGCGACTATCTGGCCGGCATCGGCGCGGCCACATCGCAACAGCGCATGGCTGCCCGATATGTCCTTGCCGACACGCCACTCAAGCGATTTTTAAACGAAGCGCTGGTGCCTTACGAGAGCGACAACATCACCCGCCTCATCATCGACAGCCACGACGTCGCTGCCTTTGCGCCCGTCTCGCATCTGACGGTCGGCGACTTCCGCAACTGGCTGCTGTCGGAGCAGGCGACCACCGTCACGCTCACAGCGTTGGCACCCGGCCTCACACCCGAAATGGTCGCCGCGGTTTCCAAGCTCATGCGCAACCAGGACCTGGTTTCGGTCGCCAAGAAATGCAGCGTCGTCACGCGGTTCAGAGACACAGTCGGCCTGCCCGGCCATCTGTCGGTTCGGCTGCAACCCAACCACCCGACCGACGACCTGCGCGGCGTCGCGGCATCGACGCTCGACGGCCTTCTCTACGGTGCTGGCGATGCGGTCATCGGACTCAACCCCGCATCGGACAGCATGCCGGTGCTCGGCAACCTGCTGCACATGCTCGACGAGGTGATCCAGCGCTTCGAGATTCCGACGCAGAGCTGCGTGCTGACCCACGTGACCAACACGTTGAAGCTGGTGGAAGCCGGGGCCCCGGTCGACCTGGTGTTCCAGTCGATCGCCGGCACCGAAAAAGCCAACCTGTCTTTCGGCGTGACACCCGAACTGCTCGACGAGGCGTATGCGGCGGCGTTATCGCTCAAGCGCGGCACGGTCGGCGACAACGTCATGTACTTCGAGACCGGGCAAGGCAGCGCGCTGTCGGCCAATGCCAACTTCGGCGTCGACCAGCAGACCTGCGAGGTGCGCGCCTATGCGCTGGCGCGGCGCTACAAGCCGTTTCTCATCAACACGGTGGTCGGCTTTATCGGACCCGAGTATTTGTTCGACGGAAAGCAGATCATTCGCGCAGGACTCGAAGACCACTTCTGCGGCAAGCTACTCGGCCTGCCGATCGGTTGCGACATCTGCTACACCAACCATGCCGAGGCCGATCAGGACGACATGGACACGCTGCTGGTGCTGCTCGGCACCGCAGGCATCAACTTCATCATGGGCGTGCCGGGGGCCGACGACGTGATGCTCAACTACCAGAGCACCTCGTTCCACGACGCGCTGTTCCTGCGCGAGACGCTGGGCTTGAAGCGTGCGCCGGAGTTCGAGGCGTGGTTGCAGAAGATGCAGATCACAGACAGCGCCGGTCGGCTCGCGCCACCCTCTTCCCATCAACCGAATCGACTGCTTGCAGACATGGGCGGCCTGGCCGCGCTCGGCGCATGACTTCGCCGGTCACGCCCGACCCCTGGCAGGAATGGCGCTCCCGTACGCCAGCACGCCTCGCCTTGGGCCGTGCCGGCTCCGGCATGCCGACCGACGAGACCTTGCGCTTCGGCTGGGCCCACGCGATGGCGCGCGACGCCATTCATGCAGCGCTCGATCTGGACAAGCTCGACGCCGAGTTGCAGGCCAATGGCTGGATCGTCGAGCGCGTGCGCAGTCGCGCGACCGACCGCACGGAGTACCTGCGCCGCCCCGACCTCGGCCGTCAACTCGATGCCGAAGACGCGGCCAGGTTGCGTGCCGATGCCGCGCAAGTCAACGAGGCGAATCGGGCCGAAGTGTGCATCGTGATCGGCGATGGCCTGTCGTCGCTGGCGATCGAACGCCATGCCGTACCGTTGCTCGCTGCACTGCGAAAACACTTGCCGCCCGACACGCGATTCGCGCCTGTCGTCATCGCATCGCAGGCGCGCGTGGCGCTGGCCGACGAGGCCGGTGAAGTGTTCGGCGCGGCGCTGTCGGTGATGCTCATCGGCGAGCGACCGGGCCTGAGTTCCCCCGACAGCCTTGGCATCTACCTGACCCATTCGCCGAAGCGCGGCCGGCACGACGCCGAGCGCAATTGCATCTCTAACGTGCGGCCCGAAGGCCTGGCCTATGACATTGCCGCGTTCAAGCTCGCATGGCTGATGCGCGAGTCGTTGCGTCGCGGCCTGACCGGTGTGGCACTAAAGGACGAGAGCGATCTCGCAGTGCTTGATTCGGCACCGCAAGAGCCTCGCGTCATTTCGCCGCACCCGCAGTCGCGCTCGTAGCGTTCCTGGGATCCGATTCGCGAGGTGACGCGGGAAGCGACGGCGCCGCCACACTTTCAGCCGGCGTTGCTTTCGTTACTGACTTTGGTCCAAAAACCCACGTCGTGAACGCAGCCGCAACGACCATGCCAACGGCGGTGATGCGCAAGCGCGTCGTGGTGGACATTGCCGCCGGAGGAGTTTCACTGGGCTCGTTCATCGTCTCAATGGGTTGTTGATGCATTGTGGCCGCGCGCGCCGCCAGCGCTGACTATGATCTTCGTCATGACCACACGCTACCCGCTCGCCGAACTCAAAGACTTGCCCGACGACATCCGCACCGCCGTGCTCGCGGTACAGGAGAAGGCCGGCTTCGTGCCCAACGTCTTCCTCGCGTTGGCACGTCGGCCGGCCGAGTGGCGTGCTTTCTTCGCGTACCACGATGCGTTGATGCTGAAGGAAGAAGGTTCGCTCACCAAGGGCGACCGCGAGATGATCGTCACCACCACCAGCGCTGCCAACCAGTGCCTCTACTGCGTAGTGGCGCACGGCGCCTTGCTGCGCATCTACGAGAAGAAGCCGCTGGTCGCGGACCAGGTGGCAGTCAACTACCGCAAGGCCGACATCACACCGCGTCAGCGCGCCATGCTCGACTTCGCGATGAAGGTCTGCGACCGCTCGCACGAAATCGAGGAAGCCGACTTCACCGCGTTGCATGCCCACGGCTTCGACGACGAAGACATCTGGGACATCGCCGCGATCACCTCGTTCTTCGGCCTGAGCAACCGCATGGCCAGCTTCAGCGGCATGCAGCCGAACAACGAGTTCTTCATGATGGGCCGCGTGCCACGCGAGAAGAAATAAGGCCTCAGGCCGCAGGGGCTCGGCACGCAGCGAACATGTCGAGCGCCGGCTTGTAGGTCGGCGACTGCACGTCCATTACACCGAGCGCGGTGTGGAACAGGTTGTCGTGCGTATAGGGCTTGTCGAGTTCGCCTTTCAGGCAAGCACTCGACAGCTTCTGGCGCTTGACCATGCCATCGCCGAACCACGCCACAAGCGGGATGTGCTTTTGCACTTCGGGTGCGATGCTGTAGGGCAAGCCATGCAGGAACAGGCCGAACTCGCCGAGCGATTCGCCATGGTCGCTCTGGTACAGAAGCGCGGTGTCGTAGTCCTTGGATCGCGTCTTGAGCCAGTCGATGGCGCGACCGAGAAAACGATCGGTGTACAAGATCGAGTTGTCGTAGCCGTTGACCAGTTCGGTATGGCCGCATTCAGCCAACGCATTGGTCCGGCATTCGGGCAGGAACTGCTTCACGTCGGCGGTCGAGCGCTTGTAGTAAGCCGGGCCGTGGCTGCCCATTTGGTGCATGACGAGCACCACGCCTTTGTTGCGGCGTTCCGGCGGCAAGGCGGCCAGCCGCTCGTCGAGTCCTTTGAGCAACGCATCGTCGAGGCACTCGTCGCCGTCGCAGAGCGCGGCCTTGTCGGCGGCCGAAAGACTTGTCACGGCCGACGCATTGGGCACGCGATTGCACACGTCCTTGCAGCCCGACTGGTTCTCGATCCAGAACACCGCGAGGCCAGACGCCTGCAGCACGTCGAGCAGGTTCTCATGCTCGTCTTTGCGCGCTTCGAAAGCCGTCTTCCCCAGCGACGAGAACATGCACGGCACCGACGCCAGCGTGTTGGTGCCGCACGAGTACACGTTATGAAAGCTGTAGACGTCACGCTTCGCCAGTTCCGGGTTGGTGTTGCGTGCATAGCCGTTCAGCGCGAAGTGATCGGCACGCGCCGTTTCGCCGACGACCACCACAAAGAGAGGCGGTTTGGCCTGGGCGGCATAGCTGGCACCGAGCTTGGCGCCAGCCGTGATCGGAATCAATTTTCCGCTGCGCTGAAAGAGCGGCTTGACCACCACGCGCATCGCCGAATAAAGCGGCGCCAACGGGTTGATCATGTAGCGCAGATGCACCTCGTTGCGCATCAACGGGGCGAGGTCGCGGTTCATGACAAAGGCGCCGCCGAGGCCGATGGCCAGCGCCACCGCGGCAAGCGCCAGGTTGCGCCACCCCTGCGACCACAGTGGCATCCGCTTGATGCGCATGCGCCAGATCCAGAAGCCCGGCAGCGCGACGACCAGCAGAACGTTGAGCGCCATGCGCCAGCTCAGCAGGTCGCGCACCTCGTGCGGATCGGTCTGCGTCGCATTGGCCATCATGCTCGGGTCCATCACGATGTGATAGGCCAACATGTAGTGCTGCACCACCGCAGCCAGCACCACGACCGCGAACCACAACGGCTTCATGAAGCGCGACCACGCGGTGAACGACAGCAGCGCGGTGGTGCCCGCGATCATCAGCAGCGCCATCGCGCCGATGGTGCGCAGGTACACGCTGGGCGCACCGCCGATGCGGGCCAGATCGATCCACAGCGCCCAGTTGGCGGCTACTGCCAGATACAGGCTCAGGCAGAAAATGAACGTGCGTGCCGACCGCGGTTGGCGAACCCATGCATCGAAAGTTGCGAGCGGGCTGGAAGTCGTCGTCATTCTTTTAATCCCTTGATATCTTCATGGCGCTTCATGCCGCCTCTTTAGCGGCAATGCGCACTGCGGGCCTCCGCGCGAAACGCACCGCCGCATCGATCGCGAACGTGACCGTCCAGCAAATCCATGCGGTCCACAACGTGTGGCTCATGTAGTGCGCGCCCCGCATCTGCTGAACGATGCCGAACACGCTGCCCATCACCAGCACCACGACCAGCCAGCGGCGCGCCACGGCCGGCGAGGAGCGCCTGAAGACGAAGTACCCGCCGAACCAGGCGAAGGCCGCTGAGGCATGACCGGCCGGAAAGCACCCACCCGGCCCACCGTCCGCCACCCCGATCGCCCAGTGCGAAACATAGCGCGCAATGCCGCCGAAAACCTGCAGATCCCATGGGCAACTGGTCTTGCTGTGCGACTTCATCAACGACACGGCGAGCACTGCGGCCAGCGCAGACAAGGCCAGCTGGGTTCGTTCGACGCGGTCGAGCTGCCGCAGCACGCCGACCGGCCAGCGAATCGACGCGAAGCAGGCGGCCAGCACGAACCAGCTGCCGATGCGGGGCACGTCGTGCAGCCAGAAAGAGAGCTGTTTGCTCCAGCGCCACGGAAATCCCGCCGGCGTGCCGAAGACCTGCGCCGCCGCCAGGTCGAGTCCGGACGCGTCCCAGGCCAGGACGCACAGGAGCAAGACGAGCGTGATGCCGACAAGACGGGACGTGCCGAGCGGAGCTGAAGGAAAAGAGGAAATGGGAGACGGTCGATTCATGCAGCGTTTAGACAGCGCAGCGAACGCGGGACGATCACGGTCGGTCGCGAAAACCGAGCCGTGAGCATAGGGCTTTAGCCTGAACGGAGTCTGAAGAGCGCACTAGACTCGACCGTTACCCATCGAGCGTCTTGAAGAGAGCCCAAGAAAAGGATACCGAGTGCGCGTTTTGCTGGTCGAAGACGACATGGCTTTGAGCGATGCGTTGCGGGGCTACCTGCAGGCCAAGTCATTCGTGGTCGACGCGGCACCCGGCCTGGCCGAGGCGCGTGCCGCACTGCTTCAGGCGCAGTACGCCGCCGTATTGCTCGACCTGCATCTGGGCGACGGCGACGGCCTCTCGCTCTTCCCACAAATACGCGCCCTGCGCGACCGTCCCATCGTCATCGTGCTCACGGCGCGCGACCAGGTCACCGACCGCATCCGTGGGCTGGATGCCGGCGCCGATGACTACCTCGTCAAGCCCTACGACCCGGCCGAGTTGCTGGCGCGCCTGCGTGCCGTCGAGCGCCGGCGCAGCTCGGTCGGCGCGCCGGTGCTGCAGTTGGGCACGCTCGAAATCGATCTGGCGCACGACAGCGTTTGCAAGAACGGCGAGCCGGTGACCTTGACGCAAAAGGAGTGGGCGCTGCTGCGGGTGATGGCGACACGCCCCGAGCGCATACACACGCGCGAGCTGCTGCAAGACGCGCTCTACGGCTTCGACGACGACACCGACAGCAACACGCTGGAGGTCTTCATAAGCCGGCTGCGCCGCAAGCTCGGGCACGGCCACATCCAGACCCTTCGCGGTCTCGGTTACCGATTGGCATCGGCGGCGGACGAGGATCGGTGAAGTGCGCGGCATCCAAATCGACACACTGGCTGGCCGCCTTGCCCGCACGCTGATCTTCTGGGTCGGCGGCATCTGGCTCCTGAGCGTGCTGGCGGTGGTCTGGTATGTCGACCGCGAGATCAATTTCAACTTCGACAACGAGCTGGTCGAGGTATCGCATCGCATGTTCGACATCGCAGTCGCGGAGGTCGATCGCCGCATCGCCGACAAAAGCCAGGGCCAGCCATTGGTCGCGCCGACGCCGCTCTTCAAGGATGCGGCCGTGAGCTACCAGGTGGTCGATGCCAGCGAGCAGGTGTTGCTGCGCTCGGCCGAGACACCGCCGGACACCTTCGACGTACCGGCGTCGCCGGGCTTCGTCAATCTCGACACGTGGCGCATCTACACGGTGAAGCACCCGACGCGCCCGCTGTTTCTGCAAGTGGCCGATCCGCAGAGCGAGCGACGCGATGCACTCAACCGCACGCTCTTTGGCATGCTGCTTCCGCTGGTCGCGCTGGTGCCGCTGCTGGCCGTGTTGCTGGGACGCATTGCCCGCACCGAGCTGAAGGTGCTGCAACAAATGACCGGTGAAATCGAACAGCGCAGCGGTGCCGACTTGCGACCGATCAGCCTGCCTGGACTCCCGAAGGAGCTGCTGTCCGTTGGCGATCATGTGAATCGCTTGCTGGAGCGGCTGGCGCAGTCGCTCGACGTCGAACGCGCGCTTGCCGCCAACGCAGCACATGAGTTGCGCACACCGCTCGCGGCCGCACGGCTGCGTCTGCAAACCGCCCTCGACCATGACCTGCGGCGCGAAGACGTGGCCGCCGCGCTGGCCGCCCTGGAAACGCTCAGCCATCGCACTGAAAAGCTGCTGCAGTTGTCGCGTGCAGAGTCGGGCGCGGCCTGGTCGCTCGACCGGGTCGATCTGGTCAAGCTGGCCGGCACCGTGGCCCAGGAGTTCTGGCGAGACGACCGCAACGATGGCCCGGACGGTCGGCTTCAGGCCCAGCACCGCATCGACCTCAAGGTGCCCGACGACGACTCAGATACCGAGACGGAGGCAGAAGCGCCCGCCACACTCGGCGACTTCGATGCGCTCGCCATCGCCTTGCGCAACCTGGTCGAGAACGCTTTGCAGTACGCCAACGGCACCCGCGTGACGATCGAAGTCACGCACGACTGCGAGCTCGTGGTGCGCGATGGTGGCCCCGGCGTTACGCCGTCGCAGCTGCAGTCGCTGCAGGAGCGGCATGTTCGACACAGCGCCGACCGGGCGGGCTATGGTCTGGGCCTGTCGATCGTCGCGACCATCGTGCAAAAACACGAGGGGCAGCTCGAACTGGCGTCGCCACCGTTCGGTGCGCTGCAGGGCTTCGAAGCGCGCATCGTGTTGAAGCCCGCGCCTAAGCGCATGTCGACGACGCGAGCGCCGGAAAGCCAGCTCAGTCGCTGACGAGCGAGCGCAACCAGTCCGGCAGAGTCGTGGCCTTCTGCTTGCCGTAGTCGATCCAGATCGTGGTCGCGCCACCCTCCGCACACACCACATCGGGTGCGTCGGCCCGCGCCATCGTCCCCCAAGTCTCGAAGGTGGTGCGTGCAGGGTCGCTCACATACATCTTGAGCAAGACGTTGCCGGGGTATTCGAGCTGACGGTAGAAGTTGCAAAAAGCATTGACGATCACCATGCCCTCGCCTTCGGGTGCATTCGTCGGTACGCCGAGTGAGCTCATCCAGTCGATGCGCGCTGTTTCAAGGTATCGAAAGTAGGTGCCGTTGTTCAGGTGACCCATTGCGTCCATGTCGCCCCAGCGAATGGGGATCGACATCTCGTAGACCAGCTTTTTCTTGGCGGGGAGCTCGATCCGCATGCCTTAAACCCCGAAGCCGTCGTCGGCCGCGATCACCGCACCGTTCACGAAGTGGCTCTGCCCGCTTGCCAGCAGCACGATGAGCCCGTCGAGGTATTCCGGCTTGCCGACCCGCTTGCGCGGCAGCATGCCCACCAGCTTCCTGCCGTTCTCGGTCTCCCAATGGTCGCGATTGATCTCGGTCGCGATATAGCCGGGGCACAGCGCGTTGACGTTGATGTCGAAGCGGCCCCACTCCAGTGCCATCGCCTTGGTCATCTGGATCACTGCCGCCTTGCTCATCGCGTACACCCCGATCTGCGGCAACACCTTGAGTCCCGCCATCGATGCGATATTGATGATGCGGCCGCCCATGTAGGTGCCCGGCGCCGCACCGCGAGCGCGCGCGATCATGCGTTTGGCGACCTCTTGCGCGACGAAAAATGCGCCCTTGGTGTTGGTGTCGAAGACGAAGTCATAGTCTTCTTCGGTCACGTCCTGCAGGCGCTGCGTGGTGCTCACGCCCGAGTTGTTGACCAGGATGTCGATGGCACCGACTTCGGTCTCGGCATGCGCCACGGCCGACTGGATACTTCCGATGTCGGTCACGTCCAGCTCGACCACGTGGGCGTCACCGCCCTCGCCCTCGATGCGGGCGCGCAGGTCTTTCAACCGGTCGACGCGCCGGCTCGCGAGCACCACCGCCGCGCCGGCACGTGCCAGCGTTTGCGCGAACTGCGCACCAAGACCACTCGAGGCGCCGGTCACGAAGGCCACACGGCCAGAAAGATCGATGCTGTATGCCATAAAGGTAAATCCTGTCCAGGGGTAGCGAGGCGGAGTCGCCGATGGATGACATCGGTGGCCGGACGCGCCGCATAAAATGGGTTTCCCCGCGGTGCTTGTGCCTCAAAAAATCATTATCGACGAGACCTTACAACCAATGACCCACGACGAAATCCTCGCCCAGTTCGGCCCCCGTGAAGCCATGGAATACGACGTGGTGATCGTCGGTGGCGGCCCGGCGGGCCTGGCCACCGCAGTCCGGCTGAAGCAACTCGCGGCCGAACAGGAGAAAGAGATCTCGGTCGTCGTGCTCGAAAAAGGCTCCGAGCCTGGCGCGCACATCTTGTCGGGCGCCATCATGGACCCGCGCGGCCTGGACGAGCTCTTCCCCACCTGGCGCGAGATGGGTGCCCCGCTGAACCAGCCGGTGACCGAAGACGCCTTCCTGCTGCTCAGCGAAAAAGGCGGCGTGCGTACCCCCAATTTCATGCTGCCGGGCAACTTCCAGAACCACGGCAACTACATCATCAGCCTGGGCAACTTCACCAAGTGGCTGGCGCAACAGGCCGAAAACCTGGGCGTCGAAATCTTCCCCGGCTTCCCGGCCGCCGAAGTGCTCTACACCGACGACGGCAAGGTGCGCGGCGTGGCCACCGGCAATTTGGGGCTAGGCAAGGACGGCGAGCCAACCGACAGCTTCCAGCTCGGCATGGAACTGCACGGCAAATACACCGTGTTCGCCGAAGGCTCGCGCGGACACTTGGGCCGCCAGCTCATCGCCAAATACAAGCTGGACGACGGCAAGGATCCGCAGAGCTACGGCATCGGCATCAAGGAGCTGTGGGAGATCGACCCGGCACGCCACCAGCCCGGCCTGGCCATCCACACGGCCGGCTGGCCGCTGCCGACCGACACGTATGGCGGCTCTTTCGTCTACCACGCGGAGAACAACCAGCTGATCGTCGGCTACGTGGTCGGGCTCGACTACCAGAACCCGTACATGAGCCCATTCGAGGAGTTCCAGCGCTTCAAGACGCACCCGAACATCCGCTGGTACTTCGAAGGACAAGACAAAGGCTTGAAGGCCCCCAAGCGCCTGAGCTACGGCGCCCGTGCCATCACCGCCGGCGGCCTGCTCTCGCTGCCCAAGACGGTGTTTCCCGGTGGCGTGCTGGTGGGCTGCGAAGCCGGCTACCTGAACGCGAGCCGCATCAAGGGCAGCCACGCCGCGCTCAAGACCGGCATGCTGGCGGCCGAAGCGGCATTCGAGGCGGTGCAGGCCGGGCGGCAGCACGACGAGCTCGTCGCCTACCCGGCAGCTTTCGAGCGGAGCTGGCTGCACACCGAACTCAACAAGGCACGTAACTTCAAGCAGTGGTTCAAGAAGGGTCTGGCTGTCGGCACGGTGATGACCGGCATCGAGCAGCTGGTGCTGCGCGGCAAGATCCCATGGACCATCCACCGCAAAGAGGCCGACCACGTGCGGCTGAAGAAGGCCAACACCGCGAAGAAGATCGTTTATCCGCGGCCGGACGGCAAGCTGACCTTCGACCGGCTCTCGTCGGTGTTCGTGAGCAACACGAACCATGAGGAAAATCAGCCGGCGCACCTGACGCTGAAAGACCCGACGGTGCCCACCCGCATCAACCTGCCCGAGTACGCGGGCCCGGAGCAGCGCTATTGCCCGGCCGGCGTCTACGAGTACGTGGCCGACGAGGCGAACGCCGGCAAGGAGCGGTTGCAGATCAACGCGCAAAACTGCGTGCACTGCAAGACCTGCGATATCAAGGACCCGACGCAAAACATCGTGTGGGTCACGCCCGAAGGCGGCGGCGGACCTAACTACGTGGGGATGTAGTCCGGGTCACCTGACTGGGTCAGGCCTTCAGCGCGTCGTCGATGATGTCGAGTGCGCGGTCGAACAGCGCATCGGGGATGGTCAGCGGATAGAGAAAGCGGATCACGTTGCCGTACATGCCGCAGCTGAGCAGCAACAGGCCTTGCGCCAGGGCGCGTTGTTGCACGCTGCGGACGGCATCGGCATCGGGCGCACCGGCCGCGTCGCGCAATTCGATCGCGACCATCGAGCCCTGCGCGCGAACTTCGGCGATGCCGGCATTCGATTCCTTGGCGGCCAGCAAGCGCATCGTTAGCCTTTCGCCAAGCCGCACCGAGCGTGCGCAAAGATTCTCTTCTTCGATCACGTCAAGCACCGCGAGCGCCGCAGCAACCGCCAGCGGATTGCCCGCGTAGGTGCCGCCCAGGCCGCCCGGCGCCGGCGCGTCCATGATGTCCGCGCGCCCCGACACGGCCGACAGCGGCATGCCGCCCGCCAGGCTCTTGGCCATCGTGATGAGGTCGGGCTCGACGCCGTGGTGTTCCATGGCAAAGAGCTTGCCGGTGCGGCCGAAACCGCTCTGCACTTCGTCGGCGATGAGCACGATGCCGTGCTGGTCGCAGAGCGCGCGCAGGCCCTGCATCAGCTCGGTCGGCGCTACGTTGAAGCCGCCTTCGCCCTGCACCGGCTCGAGGACGATCGCGGCGACGCGCTGGGGCTCGATGTCTGTCTTGAAGAGGCGTGCGATCGCGGCCAGCGAATCGGCCGCCGTCACGCCCTGCAGTGCCTCGGGGTACGGCACGTGGAACACCTCGGCCGGGAACGGACCGAAGCCGACCTTGTACGGCGCGACCTTGCCGGTGAGCGCGAGCGTCATCATCGTGCGGCCATGAAAGCCGCCGCCGAAAGCGATGACGCCCGAGCGCCGGGTGTGCGCACGTGCGATCTTGATGGCGTTCTCGACTGCCTCGGCGCCGGTGGTGAAGAAGGCCGTCTTGGTCGGCCCGCTGATGGGCACCAACGCGTTGATGCGCTCGGCCAGCGTGACCACGCTCTCGTACGGAACGATCTGGTAGGCCGTGTGCGTGAAGCACTCCAGCTGCGCGGCGATGGCTGCCACCACGCGCGGATGGCGGTGCCCGGTGTTGACCACCGCGATGCCCGCGGCAAAGTCGATGTACTCGCGGCCTTCGACGTCCCACAGGCTCGCGTTTTCGGCGCGCTGGGCATAGAAGTCGCACATCACGCCGACGCCGCGTGGGGTGGCAGCAAGGCGGCGGGTTTGCAATTCGCTGTTGGTCATGGCAATTCCTGTGAAGTCGATCGAAGGCAAAAGGAAGTCAGAAGTCCTGCGCCGATTGGACGCCGAATTGGCCCCAGACAAAAGATCCGCTTTACGCAATTGGATGGAGCCAATCACAATCGACCATGAAATCGATTTGCGCGGACCTCGTTTTGCAGCGGATGTCGCCTGAGAACGGTGCTCCACGGGAAGCAGGCACCGCACTCAACCGCCAGCTCTACGACTGCCTGCGCGGCGCCATCCTCGACGCCAGTCTGCCGCCCTCGTCGCCTCTGCCCGCCTCGCGCGACCTGGCCCGTGAGATCGGCGTGTCGCGCAACACGGTGCTGCACGCCTACGAGCAATTGCGCGCTGAAGGCTATGTGCACTCGCGCGTCGGCAGCGGCACCTTCGTCGCTGCGACCACGCCGGAAAGCTTTCTCTCGGTCGGCCGCACGGCGGCCGAAGTCGATGTCGCAAACGGGGACGTGCGCCTGTCGCGCCGCGCACAGGCGCTGCTCGCCAATGCCTCGGCCGCACCGCTGCAATGGGGCGCCTTCATGCCCGGCGTACCAGACGTCACGCAGTTTCCGCATCGCCAGTTCAGCCGCATCCTCACGCGGCTGTGGCGCAATCCCGCGCCCGAGCTGCTCACCTATTCGCACGGCGGCGGCCACCCTGCCCTGCGCGCCGCCATCGCAGAGCATCTGCGCGTGGCGCGTTCGGTGCGCTGCGCGCCCGACCAGATCCTGGTGACCGAAGGCGTGCACCAAGCGGTCGACCTTACGCTGCGCATGCTGGTCGATCCGCGCGATACCGTGTGGGTCGAAGAGCCTGGCTATTGGGGCTTTCACAAGGTGCTGCAGATGGGCTCGACGGTGGTGCGGCCCATGCGCGTCGAGGCCGTTGATTCCGCCGATGGCGGCTTGCCGCGCGGACGCACGCCGCCACGGCTGATCTTCACCACGCCGTCGCATCAGTACCCGCTCGGCTCGGTCATGAGCCTGGCGCGGCGACGCGAGTTGCTCGACATCGCACGCGCCTCCGAAGGCTGGGTCGTCGAAGACGACTACGACAGTGAGTTCCGCTTCGCCGGCAAACCTATTCCGTCGATGCAAGGCCTGGAAGCCGATGCGCCGGTGATCTACATCGGCACCTTCAGCAAGACGCTGTTCCCCGGTTTGCGCGTTGGCTACATGGTGCTGCCGCGCGCGCTGGCTGCGCCCTTTCGCACCGCGCACGCCGACCTGTACCGAGAAGGCCATGCCATCACGCAGGCGGCCCTCGCCGAGCTGATCGAGCAAGGCCACTACGCCGCACACATTCGTCGAATGCGCGTGCTCTACGCACGGCGGCGTACGTTGCTCGTAGCGCTGATCGTGCAGCACCTTGGCACCGATTTTCTCGATGCGCAATCGAGCAATGCCGGTCTGCATCTGGTGCTGCGTCTGCCCGACGATTGCGACGATGTGGCCATCGCCGAAGCAGCGCAGGCACGCGGCGTGTTGACCCGACCGTTGTCGCGCTACTACCTGCGCGGCGGCGGACGGCGTGGCCTGTTGCTCGGCTATGCGTGTGTCGAAGAAGCCGACATCGAACCCGCGCTTCGCGTGTTGATCGGGTGCTTGAAAGAGTTCATAAAGTTCAACGACCCGATCGGTCCCATCTGAAAAATGCACAGCGCCCGCATCGATTCACTTGCTACGCGACTCCTCTCCAGTCGCTACAGTGGGTATCCAGCCCATTCACCGGAGAGATTTGCAATGTCCCGACTCGTATCGATTCGCACGCTCGATTCACCCCACCTGGACGCTTCGGACGAAACCTGGCGCGCGCGCGTGCACCTGGCCGCG
>NZ_JBJXIA010000014.1:0-146796 GCF_046115955.1 Variovorax sp. GrIS 2.14 | reverse complement strand
CAGAACTTCCGGTTGACCCTGTCCAGCGGACATGCCGCTTTGCTGTCACTCATCGTCGTGCGCACGACCTTGCCGCGCATCACACCGCGCAACCCAAGCCGGCGCATCAACCGCTCGACGGTGCATCGCGCCACGACCGTGCCCTCGCGTGCCAATTGCCTCCAGACCTTGTCGGCGCCGTAGACCCGCATGTTGGCTTGCCAGACGCGTTGTATCGCCGGCATGAGGACATCGTCGCGATGTGCTCTGGCGCAGCGTCTGTGCGGCTCACGCGCCAGCGCCGCCTGCCGCCAATAACCTGACGGGGCGATCTGCAGCACTTTGCAGATCGGCTCGACCCCGTAGGCATGACGATGCTCGTCGATGAAACTCTTCAGAACTTTAGTCGGCGGTCGAGCTCCGCCTGGGCGAAAAACGCACTGGCCAGCTTCAGGATCTCGTTGGCCCGGCGCAGCTCCTTGACCTCGCGTTCCAGGTCCTTGACCCGCTGCGCTTGGCTGGTCGTGATGCCTTCGCGCACGCCGCCATCGACCTCGACACGTTTAACCCATTCGAGCAGCGTCTGCGGCACGCAGCCGATCTTCGGTGCGATGGACTCGACTGCTGCCCAGAGAGACGGGTACTCCCCACGGTGCTCCTGCACCATCCTCACGGCCCGCTCACGGACCTCGGGTGAGAACTTGTTCGACTTGTTCATGGCTCAATCCTCTCAGAGTGTTGAGCCTCCTCAAAAACCGGGGCGATTCACAGCGCGCTTCAGAAAAGTCGCCGAGCGCCACTCCTTGGCACCAAATTCTCAGACGACCCCATACCGCAGACGGCGCAACCAGACCGGGCTCCGACATGGCTTCGATTGCGAAGTTTGTGATTTCCCCGAACTGCATCTTTTTGATCTCAAACGCCCTTATGCGGCCCACGCGATGGGCAGGAGAATGACCGCTTCTGGCCGCAAGCCGCGATGCAAGGTCGATAGCACCCGGTCAGAAGCAGATCGGCCTACCGAGCGCTTTCGCGTCCACACAGAGGGCCTGCATCGTTTGCTCAAAGCCTCTCAAAAACGCCTCCACACTTTGCTCGTCGCAGCGAACTCCCGCAAGCTGAAAAACCTCCGCCTGCAGCTGCGGCATCAGCTCCATCGGTACCGAATCGCCACCATGCGTGCCGTTGTACAGCACGTGTCCCAACAAGACGGGGTAGATCTTGCCTATTTCCTTCGCGCTTAGCATTTTTCGAAGCATCCCGGCCAAGGAAACATTGCCTATCGACGCTCTCGCATAGACGCCGAATTCATGCCCACAGGCTGATTCGTTCCATCGATCAAATTCCAGTTCGGCTTCAAGGTCAATAGCTTGGGTACTTCTTGAACCGTCGGAGTCGACATACACATTCCACTCTGCCTTCGGTTGAGAAGTGAGCAGCCCTTTTTCAAGGCAGTTGCAATAAACGCATGCGGACACGCCCATCAAAGTCTCTCTAGGAAGTGACGCGCAACTTTAGCGTGATGAAAAACTGGACCGTAGTCTTGGTGGTCCGCTCTTGGCCCGTAGGCGGCAGTTGAGCGTGTTCACTCTGTGACACACGCTCGCAGCCACTTGAAGGCGGGGTGTTGGCCAGGCAGGGTAGCTTCCGCCGCCGCATCCATCAAGCGAAGGCCGCGGTTGCTGTTGGTCAGCAGGACGACGGCTGACTGAGTTGTTGGATTGCCCATTGCGAAGGCCCTGATGCCGTCCATTTTTCCCCACTGGAAAAATGTGCCGTCAGTTGCTTCAATTCCCCACCCGAGACCCCAGCCGATGTCTCGTTCAGTCTCGGGTTGACTGTCCATTAGATGGATGGCGTCCCCTCGCGGCACCATCACCGCGGGCGTCAACCATCTTTGGCGTGTCATCTCACTTAACGACGAGCCACTGAGAACAGCGAGCATGAACTTCGCGTAGTCGCCAGCTGTCGTCTGTAGAGAATAGGAGGCATTAGCGGCAGTTGGGCGATGCTTTTCAAGCCGCTTGTCGCCTTCATGAGGCACGGCAAAGTCCTTGCTGAAGCAGTCACGCCATTGAAAGCTGGACGATTGCATCCCCAGCGGGTCGAAAACCAGGCGATGTGCAAGCGCCTCCAACGGCTCGGTTGAGGCGGCCTCGAGTGCCATTTGAAGAAAGGTAAAGCCGACGCTGGAGTAGCTGAACCAACTTCCTGGCGGAAAGTAGGTCCGCAGCGGCTCGTCGCCCCGAAGGTTCGGCAAGCCTGAGGTGTGCGTCAAGACATGGCGGGCTGTGATGGGTGACGACGCGAGTTGTGGGGGAACGC
This sequence comes from Variovorax sp. GrIS 2.14, assembly GCF_046115955.1. NCBI lineage: Bacteria > Pseudomonadati > Pseudomonadota > Betaproteobacteria > Burkholderiales > Comamonadaceae > Variovorax > Variovorax sp. GrIS 2.14. The sequence goes on along the minus strand of NZ_JBJXIA010000014.1, from coordinate 144,492 downwards.
CTTTCTGGACCATTCTGGACAGGGGTTCGTCGAGGTCGAAAGTTCCGCCATCTACGAGTTGAAGCGCAATGTAAGCGGCGACGGGCTTGCTCAACGAGGCGACGTCGAAAACCGTCGTTTCGACGACTGGCCGCTCGACGCCAAGCTCGGCCACGCCCACTGGCGTGACATTCACCTTTCCGCCTTCGACCGTGGCCAAGGCCACGCCCGGTATGGCTGGCGCGGCCATCAGATGACGCATTGAGTTTCCGACGGTTCGGCAATCGTTCATGTCGAGCAAGGACGTCAGGGAACGGAGCACGTCGTCCGCTTACAAATGGTGCGTGCTGGCGAAGGTCTGAAATTGGCCCGAAAGCGGCCAACTGAAGAATGCCACACGTTGCAATGCAAAAGACACGACCATCCCGCCAAGGCTCCTCAACAAACCCGTGCTCGCGCCGTTGAACGGCACGACGCTTCCTAGGCCGAGGGCGGTGGGTGGCCCTTGCAGCGAAGTAAAGGAGGAGGCCGAAGGCCGGGGGACATGAGCGGAAGGGGCCACCCACCGCCCTCGGCCCCGCCCCACGCCACCCACCGCCCTCGGCTGCGCCTAAAGCCGTTCCTGATTGTGCGAAGGCTCCGGCGTATCGAGCTTTTCACGCCGAATCGCGTCGTCGTCCATCAGCTCGTACCACATGGCATTGAGCACGGCAAAGGCGGCCGCCAGCGGCAGTCCGAGGATCCAGGAGAAGTACCACATCGTTTGTTCCTCGCTCGGGTCAGTAGGCGTGGCCGGTCTCTTGGCGGATCGCGACTTCGTCGACCTTGCCCCAGAGCACGTGATAGACCCAGGTCGTGTACGCCACGATGATAGGAATGAAGATGCAGGTCACGACCAGCATGATGAAAAGCGTCATGTGGCTCGATGACGAATCCCACACGGTGAGGCTGGCGCGCGGGTCGATCGAGGACGGCAGGATGAACGGGAACATCGATGCTCCCACGCTGGCGATGATGCCGGCGATGGCGAGCGCGGCGGTCAGCAGTGCGAGCGCCGGTCGGCGCAACGCCAGTCCGACCAACGCACCGGCCGCACCGATGAAGCCGGCCAGCGGCGCGAGCATGGTCCACGGATGCGCGGTGTAGTTGACGAGCCATGCGGCCGCGTGCAACTCCGCCGTCTTCAACATCGGGTTCGATGGCCCGACCGTATCGACCACGCTGGTGATGCGGTAGCCACCGATGAACGATGCCAGCAGGATGCCGGCCAGCGCATAGAGCGCGATGGTCGCCAGCGCCGCCACCATGCCGTACACGCGCGCACGTTCCGACACGGCGCCCGAGGTCTTGAGCGTGAGCCACGCAGCACCGTGCGTCACGAGCATCGCCACCGACACCAGACCGCAAAGCAAAGCGAACGGATTCAGCAGGCCGAAGAAGGTGCCGTCGTACAGGATGTGCATGTCGTCGGAGAATCGGAACGGCACGCCTTGCAGCACATTGCCGATTGCCACGCCGAAGATCAGCGCAGGCACGGTGCCGCTGAAGAACAGCACCCAGTCCCACCGCGCGCGCCACGCCGGCTCTTCGCGCTTGCTGCGAAATTTGAAAGCCACCGGCCGCAGGATCAGCGCCGAAAGAATCACGAACATCGCCAGGTAGAAGCCCGAGAACGACACCGCGTAGAGCTGCGGCCAGGCTGCGAAAATCGCGCCCCCGCCGAGGATCAACCACACCTGATTGCCCTCCCACACCGGGCCGACGCTGTTGATGACGACGCGGCGCTCCAGGTCGTTGCGCCCGACGAAGGGCAGCAACATGCCGGTGCCGAGGTCGAAGCCGTCCGTGACGGCAAAGCCGACGAGCAGTACGCCGATGAGCGCCCACCAGATCAGGCGCAGCGTGTCGTAGTCGATGAGTTGGGTAAGCGTCATTTTTTACTCCGCTGTGGCAAGGGGAAGATGCGCGGCCGGAACGATGCGCTGATGCGATTCGCCGACGTCGGGCGCGTGCTCGTGCTCGGGTCCCTTGCGGATCGCCTTGAGCATCAACTTGACCTCGATGACGAGCAGCACCGTGTACAGCGCGATGAATCCGAAGATGGTGAGCAGCAAGGTCTTCACGCCGAGGTCCGACACTGCGACCGCCGTCGGCAAGACGCCTTCGATGACCCACGGTTGGCGCCCGAATTCGGCCACGAGCCAGCCGGCCTCGATGGCGATCCAGGGCAGCGGGATCGACCACACGGCAACCTTAAGCAACCAGCGGTGGTCGTCGAGCCTGCGGCGCGCCGACAGCACGAAGAACGCCGCAGTCAACGCGATCAGCAACATACCGATGCCGACCATGATGCGGAATAGCCAGAACAACGGCAGCACCTGCGGCACGGTGTCCCATGCGGCCTTGGAAATCTGCTCGTCGGTCGCTTGCCTCGGGTCGTCGACGTAGCGCTTCAAGAGCAAGGCGTAGCCGAGTTCGGGCGCGTTGTTCTCGAAGGTGTCGCGCACGCCTTGCGACACGGTCTGCGTGCTGCCAGCCGCGCGAATCTGCTGCAGCGCGTCGTAGGCTTTGATGCCTTCGCGGATGCGGACCTCGGCGCGCTTCACGAGTTCGTCGATGCCCGGGATCACCGTGTCGAGCGAGCGGGTGCCGATGAGTCCCATCACTGCCGGGATGTGCAGCGCGTAGTGCGTCTCGCGGGCGGCTTGGTCGGGGAAGCCGAAGACAGTGAAGGCAGCCGGCGCAGGCTTGGTTTCCCACATGCCTTCGATGGCGGCCAGCTTCATCTTCTGGTGCTCGCTCGACAGGTAGCCGCTCTCATCACCCAGCACGACGACCGACAGCGCCGCCGCCAGACCGAAGGACGCAGCCACCGTCATCGAGCGCTTGGCCAGTTCGATGTGGCGCCCTTTGAGCAGGTACCACGCCGAGACGCCGAGCACGAAGACCGACGCGCAGATGTAGCCGGCCGACACCGTGTGCACGAACTTGGCTTGCGCCACCGGGTTGGTCAGCACCGCGAAGAAGTCGACCACTTCCATCCGCATCGTCTGCGGATTGAAGGCTGCGCCGACCGGGTTCTGCATCCAGCCGTTGGCGATCAAAATCCACAACGCCGAGAAGTTGGAGCCGATGGCGACGGCCCAGGTTGTCGTCAGATGGCCGACTTTGGAGAGCTTGTCCCAGCCAAAGAAGAACAGACCGACGAAGGTCGCTTCGAGGAAGAAAGCCATCAGCCCTTCGATGGCCAATGGCGCGCCGAAGATGTCGCCGACATAGTGGCTGTAGTAGCTCCAGTTCATGCCGAACTGAAACTCCATCACCACTCCGGTGGCAACGCCCATCGCGAAGTTGATGCCGAACAGCACGCCCCAGAACTTGGTCATGTCGCGCCAGATCACGCGGCCCGTCATCACGTAGACGGTCTCCATGATGGCCAGGATGATCGACAGCCCGAGCGTGAGGGGCACGAACAGGAAGTGATAAAGCGCCGTGGCGGCGAACTGCAATCGGGACAGTGCAACGATGTCGAAGTCCATGGGGTTTCCTTTTCTCTTTCTTCTTCAATCTGGGCGCAGCGCACGCAGCGCAGCTTCGAAACCGGGGGTGCCGCGACGCAGGTCGGCGACGATGTGGCCGGCTTCCATGCGGACCAGTCGATCGGCCAGCAAGGCCTCGCGGCGCAGGTGCGTGGCGATGAGTACGGTGCGCAGTCCGGCGTGTTGCGCAAGGCGCAGCAGCACGTCTCGTGCGATGTCTGTATCGAGCGCTTCGGTCGGCTCGTCGAGCAGCCAGAAGTCCGTGGGGCGAAGCAACAGCCGCGCGAGCGCGAGCCGGCGCGACTGGCCACCCGACAGGCCGAGACCGCCTTCGCCGAGTCGCGTGTCCAGGCCTGCAGCGGCGGTGCGAATGTCGTGTGCGAGGCCTGCCGCTTCGAGCGCGCGCCAGAGGCGAGCGTCGTCGGCTGAAGAATCAGCGAGGCGCAGGTTGTCGCGCAGGCTGTCCTGGAACAGTTCAGTGCGTTGCGTGAGCAGGCAGGCAGGCAGCGTCGCAACGGTGCCGGAGCGTGGCGTCAACTCGCCGGCCGCGATGGCGAGCAGCGTGGACTTGCCGGCGCCGCTGGGGCCGATCAACGCAACGCGCTCGCCGACGTCGATGCGCAGCGACACGCCGTGCAAGACGGCCGAGCCGGCCCTGGAATGCGCAGCGGTGATTTCGTGGAGGCGCAATGCGATGCCGCTCGTCAGCGAGGCGGCGGCGGCGGCGGCGGACAACTCGGCACCGATAGGCGCGATCGAGTCCGAAGAGAACCGCGCTGGCTGCACATCGTCCAGTGCAATGCGCGGTGCAAGCCGCCGCACGGCCAGCCAGGTGCGACCGGCATCCAGCGCACCGCGCCGCATCGCAGAAAAAGGCTCGACCGCAGTGAGCGCGACCAGCAGCGCGAGTGCTGCCGCAGGTGCACCGATGCGGCCTTCGCCGACCAATGCGCCGACCGCCAGCAAGACCGTGACCAGGCTGATCGTGCCGGCCATGCCGTAGGCCGCGCCGGCATTGGCTTCGAGCCTGTTCAACGCAAGGTCGGCGGCGGCCAGGCGTCGGTCAGCGTCGGCGAGCACTGCCTTCTGCGTGTCGATGCGGCCGGCCATGATGAGGTCGCTCTGCCCGGCGACAAGATCGACGGCGCGTGCACGCAGCACTTCGATCGCATGCGCACGTTGCACCGATGGGCGGCGTGCAAGACGCGCCACGACGAAGGCGATGCCCCAACCACTTGCGACGAGCCATACCGCCAGCGCGATGCCCAGGCCAATGTGCATGAAGCCGAGGACGACGCCGGCCAGCACCGCAGCGCCCAATGCCGCGATCGCGGGCACGACGAGCCGCAAATACAAAGACTCGAGCGCGTCGATGTCCGAGGTCAGCCTGAACAGCACACGCGATGGGCGCATCAGCAACTCGCGCGCGGCACCGGCACGCGCCCAGCCGCGGAACAGCTGCACGCGCAACGCCGCCAGCACGGCGAAGGTCGCGTCGTGCGTGACCAGTCGCTCGCCGTAGCGCGAGGCCGTGCGGCCGACCGCCAGCAAGCGGATGCCGGCCGAAGGCATGAAGACGTCGAACATGAACGCGGTCGCGACGTTGGCACCGGCCAGCGCCGTCGCGGTGATGAACCAGCCGGAAAGGCCGAGCAGCGCCATGCCGGTAAGCACGGTGATTGCAGCAAGCAGAGCGCCGACCAGCAATGCGCGGGGTTGGGTGGCAAGAAAGGGGCGCAGGATCAGACTGACGCGATCCGTGCGGGCGGTGCTCATGCGGCTTCCCTCACGACTTCGCGCACTTCAAAAGTGTCGGCTGCACCCAGGCTGACCACCCGATCCAGCCGCGCGGCCAGCACCGGGTCATGCGTCGCAACGATCAGAGTCTTGCCGCGCGCCAGCGCCATCAGCGCATCGGTCACGCGCAGCGCGGTTTCGGTGTCGAGGTGGGCTGTCGGCTCATCGACGAGCAGCAGATCGACGCCCGCGTTCACCACGACACGCGCCAGCGCCAGCCGCACCGCCTCACCACCCGAAAGTCCACCGCCGCCCTCGCCCAGCGCAACACCCAATCGGGCTTGCGCCACATCGGCGAGGTCCGCGAAGTCGAGCGCGGTTTCGATGCACGCTGCATCCACGCCGATGCGACCGAGGCCCACATTGCTTTGCACGGAGCCCGCGAACACATGCGGCCGCTGGCCCATCCAGCCGATACGCTGGCGCAGCGCGCCGACGCTGCGGTCTGTCAGCACAGTGCCGCCGATGACGATATCGCCGCTGTCGGCCGGCAGCAGGCCAGCCAGCAACGACAACAGCGCCGTCTTGCCGGCACCGCTCTCGCCCATCAAGGCGACGTGTTCGCCCGGCGCGACCCGCAGATTGATGCCGGAGAAAAGTGTCGCCTCGCCGGCGTGCGTGAAGCGCAAATCGCGTACGACGACAGACGGCGCGGAATGCGGTGACGATGCCTTGCCGTTGACGCTCGTGGTGCTGGAAGCTGCATTGGCCGCGGTCACTGCATGGATCGCCCGGACCGGCGCAGGATCGGCTGTGAGAGCGCTCATGGATACGACGGCGCCGGGCAACCGCACGGTGTCGTTACCCAACGCCGTGAGCGCCTGCAACGCCGCCTCGCCGGCAGCACGGTCGTGCCAAACGGCCGAAAGCTCACGCAGCGGCTCGAAAAACGCTGGCGCCAGCAGCAGCACGAAGAGGCCTTGCCCCAAGCCGAGTGGCCTGCCCCATGTGCCGAAATGGAGTGTGCCCAGCAAGTGGAACCCAACGTAGGCCGCGACCATCGCGACGCCGAGCGCCGAGAAGAGTTCGAGCACCGCCGACGACAGGAACGCGATGCGCAGCACGGACATCGTGCGGCGGCGCAGCGATTGCGCGGCGTCGCCGAGCCGCTCGGCCGTGAGGTCGACAGCGCCGAGCGCACGCAGCGTGGCAAGGCCGCGCAGCCGGTCGAGCAGGAAGGCGTTCATGCTGCCCATATCGACCATCTGCGCCTCGCTGGCGGCGCGGGCGCGCCAGCCGACGAGTGCCATGAACACGGGGATCAATGGCGCCGCAACGAGCAACACCAGCGCGGCGACCCAAGAGAGGCTCGCGACCACGAGAAGAATCACCAACGGCACGAGCGTGACGCGCAGACGCACCGGCTGATAGCGCACGAGATACGGCATGAGCGCTTCGGCCTGCTCGGCGATCACGCTGGCGGCGGCACCGGAGGCGGGCCGATGGCGGTCGAGCGGTGAGCCGCTCGCTAACGCCGCCGCGGCCCGTGCACGCAAAGTCGACAGATGGGCGCGCGCTTTGCCGAAGAGCTCGCGCGTGCCCCACGCGTCCAGCAGCGCGCGCAGCAGGCCGAGCGCGAAAATGCCGAGCGCCGGCCAAAGCACAGGAGACAACGGCTGGGCCCATGACCCGGAATGCGCTGCGATCGCGATACCTGCGACATCGGTATCGCCTCGATGGCCGATCGTTTGCGACAGCCGCTGAACCGCCCCGGCCAGCAACGCCGCCTGAGGCAACCAGAGCAACGCCGCCGCCGCCTGCAACACACCGCCCACGCCGGTCGCCGCGAAGAATCGCAGCGATGGCGCCGGGGCGGCGGGAGTCGGCGCAGCCGAGGCAGATCCCATCTTCTTCATGTTCTTTTTAGTTTCAGCAATCGCTGAAGGTTGCACAACATGGCCGGCGCTCGTCGATGCCGCCAGTCCGTGCCGTGAGGTTGCCCGCTGCGCCTGCGAGACGCAACCGTGCCTAGAAGGCCGAATTGATCTGTGTCAAGAAAAGGACCGGAGATCGGCCAGCGCTGCGTGTGGACACCGACGGTGCCGGCGGCGCGCCCGGCTCAGAGCGAAACGAGGAAGCCGCAGACCAGCAGCCCGGCGAACAGCGCGAGCACGGCGCGCCAGCTCGCGGGGCGCAACTCGATGCGGCGATAGAGAACCCACGCTGCCGCCAGCGAGAGTGCGATGGCCGCGACCATGCCCGCCGCGTCGATCCAGGGGGCGGCTGGCGCCCAATGGCTGACCACCGCGCTGACCAGCAGGATCACCGGAAAGTGAATCAGGAACAGGGAGTACGACATGCGTCCGAGTTGTGCGAGCGGCCGTGCCCACGCCGGACATGCAGACGACTTCAGCCAATGCAAACGCTGCGCTCCCGCTATCGCGACCGCCGTCGCGAGCGCAATGGCGATGCGGCTGCGCCACTCGAACGCCAATGCCGATACGCCGAGCAACACCAACAGGAGAAAGCCGGCACGCCATGCTGCCGGACTGCCGTGTTTGTCGGACCGGTCGGCGCAACCGATCCAGAACGTCAACATCCCCAAACCATAAGCGCCGAAAAAGTAAAGCGCCGTCGCGTCGAGTTCAGCGTGCAGATTGAAATAAACGAGGGAACTGGTGGCGAGGCCGAACACGATCACCACGGCGACCCAATGCGCACGCAACGAACGCGCGACGCTGTCGGATATGTTGCTCATGTCGCCAATGTCCTGCGCGTCTCCGATGCCGCGACGCCAGTGCCGCTCGACCCATGCCGCCAAGCCAACCGCGGCCAGCGACAGCGCGAACAACTGGAAGTCGATCGCCACGTACCACACACCGGCCGACAAAGCGTCGTAGCCCAGCAGGTCCTGCAACAGCAATCCATGCGCCAGCAGCTGCATCAAGTTAGGTGCACCCGGAACCGCGTCGTCGTGTAGCAAGGGCCTTGCGATCGCGGCCACGACCACGCTGACGATGAGCGCTGCGAGGTACGGAATGATCAGCCGCAGGTACCGCCGCGCAATACGTTCCAGCGGCCTGCCGGCGTTCAGCTGCCCTGCCGGGGCCATGCTGCCAGCAGTCAGAAAACCGGCAATGACCAGGAACACCTGTACGGCCAGGCGCCCATCGGTAGACAACCAGTGGATGAGCGCAGGCGCCAACGGAAACGCGACTTCGGACATCGGCCCGTAGCGCGCCAGGTGATGGCCGACAATGACCAGGCACGCCAGTCCCTTGACAGCGTCGAGCAGCGGAATGCGCGCCGCGCGGTCCTCCACCGTCGACACGTCCACCAGGTCCGGCATGTCAGAGCGACAGGCGGGCCCTTGCCTCGGCATATTCGCGCTTGAGCTTTTCGACGAACATGGCGGCCGTGCCGACCTCCGTCACGGCACCGATGCCCTGACCCGAACCCCAGATGTCTTTCCACGCTTTGGCTTTACTGCCATCGCCGGACGCGAAGTTCATCGTCGTGACATCGCCTTCGGGCAGGTTGGCCGGGTCCATGCCGGCGGCCACGATGCTCGGCGCCAGGTAGTTGCCATGCACGCCGGTGAAGAGGTTCGAATAGACGATGTCGTCGGAGCTGCCGTCGACGATCGCCTGCTTGTATTCGTCGCTGGCACGCGCTTCTTCGGTCGCGATGAAGGCGGTGCCGATGTAGGCGAAATCGGCGCCCATGGCTTGCGCCGCGAGCACCGCGCCGCCGGTGGCAATGGAACCCGACAACGCGATAGGGCCGTCGAACCACTGGCGGATTTCCTGGATGAGCGCGAACGGGCTCTTGACGCCCGCATGGCCACCGGCACCTGCGGCCACCGCGATGATGCCGTCTGCGCCCTTCTCGATCGCCTTCTTCGCGAACTTGTTGTTGATGATGTCGTGCAGCACGACACCGCCGTAGCTGTGGATGGCTTCGTTGACATCGGTGCGCGCGCCGAGCGAGGTGATGACGATCGGCACCTTGTACTTCACGACCATTTCCATGTCGTGATCGAGCCGGTCGTTGCTCTTGTGGACGATCTGGTTGATGGCGAAAGGTGCGGCCGGCTTGTCCGGATTGGCCTTGTTGTAGGCCGCGAGTTTCTCGGTGATTTCGATCAACCACTCTTCGAGTTGCGCCGCCGGACGCGCGTTCAGCGCCGGCATCGAACCGACCACGCCTGCCTTGCACTGCGCGATGACGAGCTTCGGTGTGCTGATGATGAAAAGCGGCGAGCCGATGATGGGCAGCGGCAGGTTCGCGAGCACAGGTGGCAGTTTCGACATGGTCTGTTGTCTTTTTGAAGTTATTGAATCAGGGTCGGAAAGTCGGGTTCAAAAGTCGAGAGTCAGAAGGACTCGAGCGCCAGCGCGGTCACGCTGTCGGCGCCGTCGACGATGCTGTCGCGTACCGCAGGCACCTTGTTCAGGATGTGCTCTGCATAGAAGCGCGCAGTAGCGATCTTGGCCTTCATGAATGCCACGTCGGTGCCGGCCTTCATCAGGTCTTCGGCCGCGATGAGCGAGCGCGCCAGTTGCCAGCCCGCCATCAGGTTGCCGGCCAGCATCAGGTACGGCACGCTGCCCGAAAACACCGCGTTAGGCGATGCCTTGGTATTGGTCGCCACGAAGCCGACGACTTCGACAAAGGCTTCGCGCGCAGCCTTCAGGCGCTTCAAGACGGCGGCGCCATCGGCGCTGTCGCGCTTGGCGAGGTCAGCTTCGGTCTTCTCGATTTGTGCGGCGATGGCCCTGGCTGTCTGGCCGCCATCGCGCGCCGTCTTGCGGCCGACCAGGTCGTTCGCCTGGATGGCGGTCGTGCCTTCGTAGATCGTCAGGATCTTGGCGTCGCGGTAGTACTGGGCCGCGCCCGTCTCCTCGATGAAGCCCATGCCGCCGTGCACCTGCACGCCGAGCGAGGTCACTTCCAGGCTCATCTCGGTGCTGTAGCCCTTGACCAGCGGCACCAGGAATTCGTAGAAAGCGGTGTTCTGCTTGCGCGTGTCCGCATCGGGATGGTGATGCGCAGCGTCGTAGGCGGCCGCGGCCACGCTGGCCATCGCACGGCACCCTTCGGTGTACGCACGCATCGTCATCAGCATGCGCTTGACGTCGGGATGATGAATGATCGGCGCGCTGGCGTTCATCGAGCCATCGACTGGTCGACTTTGCACGCGGTCTTTGGCGTAGGCCACCGCGTGCTGATAGGCGCGCTCGGCGATGGCGATGCCCTGCATGCCGACGGCGTAGCGGGCCGAGTTCATCATGATGAACATGTACTCGAGGCCTCGGTTCTCCTGGCCGACGATGTAGCCGACAGCGCCGCCGTGATCGCCGTACTGGAGCACGGCGGTCGGGCTGGCCTTGATGCCGAGCTTGTGTTCGATGCTGACGCAGTGCACGTCGTTGCGGTCACCCAGCGACCCGTCTTTGTTCACCATGAACTTCGGCACGACGAAGAGGCTGATGCCCTTCACGCCTTCGGGCGCACCGACCACGCGTGCCAGCACGAGGTGGACGATGTTCTCGGCCATGTCGTGCTCGCCGTACGTAATGTAGATTTTGGTGCCGAAGACCTTGTACGTGCCGTCGGGTTGCGGCTCGGCCCGGCTGCGCACCATCGCCAGATCGCTGCCGGCCTGCGGCTCGGTCAGGTTCATGGTGCCGGTCCACTGCCCGCTGATCAGCTTTTCCAGATAGATCGCATTCAGCGCTTCGGAGCCGGCGGTCAGCAGTGCTTCGGTCGCGCCATCGGAGAGCAGTGGGCACAGCGCGAAGCTCATATTGGCGGAGTTCAGCATCTCGCCGCAGGCTGCGCCGATGGTTTTCGGCAAGCCCTGACCGCCAAAGGCGAGCGGATGCTGCAGGCCCTGCCAGCCGCCAGCCGCGTACTGCGCAAAGGCTTCCTTGAAGCCCGGCGTGGTCGTGACGACGCCGTCCTTGAACGACGACGGATTGCGGTCGCCCGCCACGTTCAGCGGCGCGATCACGTCCTGGTTGAACCGGGCGCATTCTTCGAGCACGGCCTGCGCCGTCTCCAGGCCGGCGTCTTCGAAGCCGGGCATTTCTGCGATTTCTGCGATGTCGGCCAGATGTTCGATGTCGAACAACATGTCCTTGATCGGTGCGATGTAGCTCATGTCTTTGTCTCCAGATACAGGAAGGGCATCGCGAACGATGCCCTTGAATGACTTACCCGACGTTGCGCAAACTCAAAGCGCCTTGACCAATTCAGGCACAGCCACGAACAGGTCGGCAACCAGCCCGTAGTCGGCCACCGAGAAGATCGGCGCCTCTTCGTCCTTGTTGATCGCCACGATCACCTTGGAGTCCTTCATGCCGGCCAAGTGCTGAATGGCCCCCGAGATGCCTGCGGCGATGTACAACTGCGGCGCCACGATCTTGCCGGTCTGGCCCACTTGCCAGTCGTTCGGGGCGTAGCCTGCATCCACGGCAGCCCGGCTGGCTCCCAGGCCTGCATTGAGCTTGTCCGCCAGCGGTGCCATGATCTCCTGGAACTTCTCGGCACTGCCCAGGGCCCGGCCCCCGGAGACGATGATCTTGGCGGCCGTCAGCTCGGGGCGTTCGCTCTTGGTCACTTCCCGGCCGACGAAGGCGCTCTTGCCGCTGTCGGCCACGCCTTCGGCGGTTTCGATGGTGGCACTGCCACCGGTCACGGCTGCGGCATCGAAGCCGGTGGTGCGCACGGTGATGACGATGGTCTTGTCGCTCGACTGCACGGTGGCGATCGCATTGCCCGCATAAATCGGCCGCTCGAAGGTGTCCGGCGCATCGACCTTGGTGATGTCGCTGATCTGGGCGACATCCAGCTTGGCGGCGACGCGCGGCGCCACGTTCTTGCCGTTGGCGGTCGACGGGAACAGGATGTGGCTGTAATTGCCGGCGATCGCCAGCACCTGCGCTGCAACGTTCTCGGCCAGGTTCTCGGCCAGGCTGGCGCTGTCGGCCACGATGACTTTAGCGACGCCCACGATCTGGGCGGCGGCTTTGCCAGCTTCGGCGGCGTTGGCGCCCGCCACCAGGATGTGCACCTCGCCACCGCAGGCAATGGCCGCGGTGACGGTGTTCAGGGTCGCCGGCTTGATGGTGGCGTGGTCGTGTTCGGCAATAACTAATGCGGTCATGTTCAGATCACCTTCGCTTCGTTCTTCAGTTTGTCGACCAGGGCGGCCACGTCGGCCACCTTGATGCCGGCACCGCGCTTGGGCGGCTCCGAGACCTTCAGGGTCTTCAGGCGGGGGGTGACGTCGACACCCAGGTCTTCGGGCTTGAAGACGTCGAGCGTCTTCTTCTTGGCCTTCATGATGTTGGGCAGGGTGACGTAGCGCGGCTCGTTCAAGCGCAGGTCTGTCGTGATGACGGCCGGCAGGTTCAGGGTGAGGGTCTCCATGCCGCCGTCGATTTCACGCGAGACGGTGACTTTGTCGGCTGCCAGATCGACCTTGGAGGCGAAGGTGGCCTGCGGCAGGTCGGCCAGCGCGGCCAGCATCTGGCCGGTCTGGTTGGCATCGTCGTCGATGGCCTGCTTGCCCAGGATGATGAGGTGCGGCTGCTCCTTGTCGACCAGGGCTTTGAGGAGCTTGGCGATCGCCAGGGGCTGCAGTTCGGCGGTGGTCTCGACCAGGATGGCACGGTCGGCGCCGATGGCCATGGCGGTGCGCAGGGTTTCCTGGCACTTGACGTCACCGCAGGACACGGCGATGACTTCGGTGACGATGCCTTTTTCCTTGAGGCGGACCGCTTCTTCGACGGCGATCTCGTCGAAGGGGTTCATGCTCATCTTGACGTTGGCGATGTCCACGCCGCTGCCGTCGGATTTGACGCGGACCTTGACGTTGTAGTCGACGACGCGTTTGACGGGTACCAGAACCTTCATTGGTTTGACTCCATTGGATTTACGAAACCGGTGTGCCGCAGGGCAGCCAAACATTCTAGGCGGCGACCTCTGCGTGGACTGTTCATATCGATCACCCGACCCCACCGTGCAGGTGGGCAGGACACAAAAACGAACGATCGTGCTTTTATGTGATTATAGGCGAGTGCCGCGTTCGGGCAAAGCACCTGCCGATGGCGCGGTCGGCAAAGATTCGACGCGCACCACGCGCTGCGGAAAGGGAATGTCGATATGCGCAACGCGCAGACCTTCGAGCATCGCGATGTTGATGGCGGAGCGCACGTTGTCCTTGCCTTTCTCCGGATCGGCGACCCAGAAGTTGAGACTGAACTCCAGCCCGTCCGGCGCGAAGGCGACCAGGTAAGCAACAGGCACCGGGTCGCTCAAAACCCGCGCCTGCGCCTTGGCAGAGTCGCACAGGATGCTCTGCACTTGCGCCACATCGCTGTCGTAGCCCACCACGATGTTGGTCGTGATGTTGAACTTCATGTCGGCGATCGACAGGTTCTCGACCCGGCTGGTGATGAGCGTTTCGTTCGGCACGATCGACTCGCGACCATTGCCAGCACGAACCAGTGTGTAGCGCGTCTTGATGTCGGTGATCCGGCCTTCGAAACCGTCGACTTTGACGTTGTCGCCGATGCGGATCGAGCGCTCCAGCAGGATGACGAAACCACTCACGTAATTGGCTGCGAGCTTCTGCAAGCCGAAGCCCAAGCCGACGCCGACCGCACCACCCAGCACCGACAGCGCAGTAAGGTCGACCCCGACCGCCGACAACGCGAACAGCAGACCGACCAGCAGCAGCGCAGCGCGCACCGCGTTCGATGCCACTTTGCGCATCGACAGATCGGATACCGCCTCGCGCAGGATGCGTTTTTCGATCGTGGCGGCGATCCACAGTGCGATCACCATCACCACGCCGGCCCAGAAGATGCCTTCCAGAATTGTCCGCACGCTGACGTGCGTTTTGCCGAAGTCCAGCGAGATTGCATCGAGTTCGGCCAGCACCGGCGGCAGCAGCCCGACGATCCACAGCACCGCTGCGATCCAGGCGATCCACGAGATGGTTCGCTCGGCCAGCCGCACCAGCGCCGACGTCGGGAACACGGCCCGCAGCACCCGCGCGAAAAGCCGAATGGCGACGAGCGACAGGAACACCGGCACGGCGATGCGAAGCACGACCACCGGCAGAAAGCTCGCCGCACCGCGCCGTGCCAGATCACAGAAGAGCAGAGCCAGCAGCGGGAACAGCAACCCGTCCCAGAGACGCTCGCCGAACCAGATCGAATCCTTGGGCTGGTCGCGGCCGAACCAGCGGCACACGATCCATGCCAGCGCGACGCATCCGACCAGCACGGCCACTTCGATCGCGACGCTGCGCGGATCGACCTGCGACAGGCGCTCGGAGAACTGGCTGAAATCCATCGACCCCATCTTCACGCGCTGGTCACAAGTCCGCGGTCACAGGTCAGCCAAAACCCGCACGTGCGCTTCAACGCTGCGGGCCAGCGCGTCGAGGCTGTAGCCGCCTTCGAGCATCGACACGATGCGGCCCTTGGAATAGCGCTTGGCGATATCGCGCACCCGTCCGGTGATCCAGGCAAAGTCGTTTTCGTTCAGGCCCAGCTGGCCGAGATCGTCTTCGCGGTGCGCATCGAAACCGGCACTGATGAAGATCATCTCGGGCTGGAATTCTTCAAGCCGCGGAATCCACATCATCTCTATCAGCTCGCGCACATCCATGCCCTTGGTGTAGGCGGGCACCGGCAGGTTGAGCATGTTGGCGGCCGGATGCTCGGCGCCGCTGAACGGGTAGAAAGGGTGCTGAAAGATGCCGACCATCAGCACGTGCGGATCGTTCGACAGGATGTCTTCCGTGCCATTGCCGTGGTGCACGTCGAAGTCGACGATGGCGACGCGCTTCAGGCCGTGCACCTCGATCGCGTGGCGCGCGGCAATCGCGACGTTGTTCAAGAAGCAGAAGCCCATCGCCTTGTCGTGGCAGGCGTGATGACCCGGCGGCCGCACGGCGCAAAAAGCGTTTTCGAGCTCACCGGCCATCACCGCGTCGGTCGCCGCGATGACCGCACCGGCAGCACGTCGCGCGGCCAGCACGGTGAACTTGTTGAGCGATGTGTCAGGGTCGATCGGCGTGTGATCCGGGCCGCCTGCGGGCGCATCGGCTATCAGCCGCTGACTCAACTCTTCAAGATGTTCGAGGTGCGCGACGCTGTGCGCCCGGGTGATTTGCGGCAGCGTGGCCAGCGGGACTTCGCAACGTTCGAGCGCATCGGCAACGCCAGTGGCGAGGAGCCGGTCTTCGATGGCGTCGAGCCGCTCGGGGCATTCGGGATGACCCCGGCCCATCTCGTGCTTCCAGAAGTCGCGATGAATGAAGTAACCGGTTTTTCCCATGTCTCTGTCGCCCGCCGAAGCCTCGTTCAGCACAGGGCTGTTGGACCTTACGGTATTGTTTGCATATGGATACAAAAATGGACGTTGCCGCGAAGCTCGCCAGTCTTCTGAGTCAGCTTAACACGGTGATTGTGGGCAAAGAGGCCCAGGTCAAGGACTGCGTGGCGTGCCTTTTGGCAGGCGGGCACCTGCTGATCGAGGACGTGCCGGGCGTGGGCAAGACCACCCTGGCCCACGCCCTGTCGCACACCTTCGGGCTGCATTTTTCACGCGTGCAGTTCACCGCAGACCTGATGCCGGTCGACCTCTCAGGCGTGGCGATCTACGACCGCACGCAGCAGGCCTTCGTGTTCCATCCCGGGCCGATCTTCGCGCAGGTGCTGCTGGCCGACGAGATCAACCGCGCCAGCCCCAAGACCCAGAGCGCGCTGCTCGAAGCGATGGAAGAAAAGCAGGTGACGGTGGAAGGCGAAACGCGCCCTTTGCCAACGCCCTTCTTCGTCATCGCCACGCAGAACCCGCACGACCAGCTCGGCACGTTCGCCTTGCCCGAGTCGCAACTCGACCGCTTTCTCATGCGGATCTCGCTCGGCTATCCGGATCGCGCGGCCGAGCGGCTGTTGCTGGCCGGTGCCGACCGCCGCGAGATGCTCAGCGGCTTGCCGGCGTTGCTCACACCGGGCGAACTCACCGCACTCCAGCAAAAGGTGCAGCAGGTGCATGCGGCCGATGCTCTGCTCAACTACGTGCAGGACCTGATCGCTGCAACCCGTAATGGCCGCTGGTTCTTGCAAGGCCTGTCGCCGCGCGCCGGCATCGCGGTGCTGCGCGCGGCCAAGGCGCAGGCGCTGCTGGCCAATCGCGACTATGTGGCGCCGGACGACGTGCAGGCGGTGTTGCCGCAAACGATCGCGCATCGGCTGACGCCGGTCGGCGATGCCGGTCGCGGCTCCGTCGAACAGGTGCGCGCGATGATCGCGGCCGTGCCGCTGCCGTGAATCCGCTCGCGTTCGCCAGAGCGCGCATCGACGGCTGGTTCCTGTCGCGCCGCCCGCCGTCGGACACGCTCGAGCTGACGCAGCGCAACGTCTACATCGTGCCGACGCGCGCCGGCTGGATGCTCGGCGCGACGCTACTGGTGCTGCTGATCGCCTCCATCAATTACCAGCTCAACCTTGGCTACCTGCTGACCTTCTTGCTGGCCGGCAGTGTTGCGGTCGGAATGCACGTCTGTCACGCTACGCTGCGCGGACTGTCAATGCACCTCATCGCACCCGAAGCGCAGTACGCCAGGGCGGCTGCGGTGTTTCGCGTGGTGCTGCACAACGCGCGACGTTCGGTGCGCTACGGCATTGGCATGGCGGTGCGCGGCAGCGGGCAGTGGGCCTGGACCGATGTGCCTGCCGAAGGCAGCGCGACCGTCGAGATCGCCTTCCAGCCGGAAACGCGCGGTTTGCATCCGGTGCCGCCGCTGACTGCAGAAACGCGCTTTCCGCTCGGCACCTTTCGCGTCTGGACCGTCTGGCGCCCCGCCGCGCAAATGCTGGTGTACCCGGCGCCGGAGTTGCATCCGCCGCCGCTGCCGCCCGGCGAGCCATTGTCCGGCCAGGCCGCTTCGGCCGCACTGCTGCGCTCGCAAGGCGCGGGCGAATACGACGGCGTGCGCGCATACCGGCGTGGCGATCCGCTCAAGCTGGTGGTCTGGAAGAAGGCGGCCAAAGCCCAAGCTGCCGGGTCGGAAGACCTGGTGAGCCGCGACGCGCAACAGGCCCAGCGCGAAGAGCTGTGGCTCGATGCGCAAGCCACAGGACTGCCCGATCTCGAAGCCTGCCTGTCGCGCCTGTGCGCCTGGGTGTCGATGGCCGATCGGCTCGGCGTCGACTACGGCCTGCGCGTGGCCGGCCGCACGCTCAAGCCATCGCAAGGGGAAGCGCACCGCCGCGCTTGCCTGGAGGTGCTGGCGACATGCTGAAGCGACTCGCCGTCCTGCCGCGCGACGCCCGGGACACGTTGTTTTTGCTCGTGGTCATCGGCATCGTGGTGCTGCCGCAAATCGGCAATCTGCCGTGGTGGTGCACCGGCCTCACCGCCGCCGTGCTGCTGTGGCGCGGCACGCTGGCCGTGCAGGCACGGCCGCTGCCCGGCCGCTGGTGGCGCGCTGCCCTGCTCGCGGTCACGCTGATCGCCACCTTCGCCACGCATCGCACGTTGCTCGGTCGCGATGCCGGCGTCACGCTGGTCGTCGTGCTGCTGGCGCTCAAGACGCTGGAGCTGCGCGCACAACGCGATGCCTTCGTCATCTTCTTCTTGAGCTTCTTCGCGATGCTCACCAACTTCTTCTATTCGCAGTCGCTGATGACCGCGGTGACGATGCTCGTCGCGCTGCTCGGCCTGCTGACGGCGCTGGTCAATGCGCACATGCCGGTCGGTCGTCCGCCGTTGACGCAGGCCGCCAAGACCGCCGGCTGGATGGCGCTGGCCGGTGCGCCGATCATGCTGGCGTTGTTCCTGCTGTTCCCGCGACTGGCGCCGTTATGGGGCACGCCCGGCGATGCGATGGCGGGACGCAGCGGCCTGTCCAACACCATGCGCGTCGGCACCATCGCGCAACTGGCGCTCGACGACACCATCGCGGCGCGCATCAAGTTCGACGGCGCCGTGCCCGCGCAGCGCGACATGTACTTTCGCGGACCGGTGCTGGCGCAGTTCGATGGCCGCGAATGGACCGCCCTGCCGCCGTGGGCGCGCGGCGCGCTGCAACCCAACCTGCGTGTGCAAGGCGCGCCCGTGCGCTACGAGGTCACGCTCGAAGCCAGCAATCGGCCCTGGCTGCTGACGCTGGATGCCGCGGCGAGCGCACCACGGGTGCCAGCCGGTATCGAGGTGACGGGCACGTCCGACCTGCAGTGGTTCGCCAACCGCGCGTTGAACGACCTCGTGCGATACCGCGCAGAAAGCTACACGCAATTCTCCAGCGGTCCGGTGCGACGCACCGCTTCTTTGCAGGCTTACCAGGCGCTGCCGAGCGGCTCGAACCCACGCACCGTCGCGCTGGCCGCGCAGATGCACAGCGACCCCGCACTGGCCGGCGCCGACACGTCCGCCTTCGTGCGTGCAGTGCTCGAACGATTGCGCACCGGTGGCTACACCTACACGCTCGACCCCGGCATCTACGGCAATGAAACGGCCGACGAGTTCTGGTTCGACCGCAAGGAAGGCTTTTGCGAGCACATCGCCTCGTCTTTCGTCATCCTGATGCGGGCGCTCGGCGTTCCGGCGCGCATCGTCACCGGCTACCAGGGCGGGGAGTTCAACACCATCGACGACTACTGGGTCCTGCGCAACAGCGACGCCCATGCGTGGGCCGAAGTCTGGCAAGAAGGCATCGGCTGGCAGCGCGTCGACCCGACCGGTGCGGTGTCGCCGGGCCGCGTCGGGCGGTTGCAGCGACTGGCGCCAACACCCGGTCTGTTTGCAGGTGCGATCAGCGCGATGGCTCCGACCTTCGCGATCGACATGCGCGCGACGTGGGAGGCCCTCAACAACGGCTGGAACCAGTGGGTGCTCAACTACACGCAGAGCCGGCAGTTGAACCTGCTGAAGAACATCGGCTTCGACGCGCCGAGCCTCGAAGACCTGGCGTACGCACTGCTTTACCTGCTGATCGGCGCCAGCCTGATCGGCGCGGGGTGGACGTTATGGGAACGGCGTAGTCACGATCCGTGGCTCCGGTTGCTCAGGCAGGCGCGCAACCGATTGCAGCGTGCCGGACTCGATGTTCCTGATGCGACGCCACCGCGGGAGATGGCGCTGCGGACGACCGCCCGTTTCGGCTCTGCTGGGCAGGCAGTGCACGACTGGCTGCTGAAGCTGGAAGCGCAACGGTATGCACGGGCATCTTCGGAAGCAGCCGCCACATTGCGCAGGCTGCGCGCCGAATTTCGACGGCTCGCCTGGCCGCGCTGAAGGCGCGTTGTCCCCGCCAAGAACGGGCGCGCGCCAACGGCACAATCGGCGCATGCGCTGTTCTCTTTCGAAGCTCACTTCTTTTATCGTCGTCATGCTCGGCACCTGCACCGTCGCGACGCCGGCGACTGCGCAAAAGGCGCCGGCCAAGCGCACGATCGCGACGACGGCTGCCACCGGCCCGGCCGTCGTGCGTGGCGGCATCCCTTACGCGAACCGCGACGACGCCATGCAGTTCGCCGACGACGTGGCCGCACGGCGCGGCCTCGATCGCGAATGGGTGCGCGCCACCATCGGCAGCGCACGCTATCTGTCGAACGTGCCGCGCCTGATGCTGCCGGCGCCGGTCGGCACGCTGAAGAATTGGCGCGTCTACCGCAGCCGCTTCATCGACCCGGTGCGCATCGCGGCCGGCGTTCGCTTCTGGCGCGCCCACGCGGATGCGTTGGCACGCGCCGAAGCCACCTACGGCGTGCCGCCGGAAATCGTGGTCGGCATCATCGGCGTCGAGACCATCTACGGGCGCGATATGGGTCGCTTCCGTGTGATCGATGCGCTGGCCACGCTATCGTTCGACTTTCCGCAAGGCCATCCGCGTGCAGCCGAGCGCCAGGCCTTCTTCCGCGGCGAGCTCGAAAGCTTTTTGAGCACCGAAAGTCGCACCGCTGCCGATCCGCTCGCGCCGCTCGGCAGTTACGCCGGCGCCATGGGCATGCCGCAGTTCATGCCCAGCAGCATCGCCAAGTACGCGGTCGATTTCGATGGCGATGGCCGCATCGACCTGGTCAACAGCCCCGACGATGTGATCGGCTCCGTCGCCAACTACTTCAAGGCGTTCCACTGGTTGCCGGGGCGGCCCGCGACCTTCCCGGTCGGCTTCGATGAAACGCGGCTGAAGAAGGCGATCTTGCTCGCGCCCGACATCCTTCCGACCTTCAGCGCAGACAGCTTCAGCGCGGCCGGTGGCGTGCTTCAGGGCGACGCGACGCGGTACGCCGGATTGCTCGCACTGATCGAACTGCAGAACGGCGGCGATGCGCCGACCTACGTCGCCGGCACGGAGAACTTCTACGCCATCACGCGCTACAACTGGTCCAGCTACTACGCGATGTCGGTGCTCGAACTGGGCGACGAGATCAAGGCGGCGATGCGCTGATGGGACCCGTGCAAGACGTCGCTGCAGACACCCACGACACGCTGCTCGCGAACTGGCGGGCGACTTGGGCGACGCTCGGCCTGTCGTCCTCCCCCGCCCTGTTTGGAACACTGATGACTGCATGGGCCGAGCCGCAGCGCCACTACCACTCACTGCAGCATCTGGCCGAATGCATCGCCTGGTTCGAGCGCGAAAAGGATGCAGCGGAACGTCCCGCGGAGATCGCACTGGCGCTGTGGTTCCACGATGCAATCTACGACGTGCACGCTCACGACAACGAAGAGCGCAGCGCCGACTGGGCACGTGACGCATTGATAACCGCGGGTGTTTCGGTCGACGCTGCGGCTCGCATTCATTCGCTGATCCTGGCCACCCGGCACGATGCCGTTCCGGAAGGTCACGATGCAAAGCTGCTTGTCGACATCGACCTGTCGGTGCTCGGCGCGCCGACTGAGCGCTTCGACGAATACGAGCGGCAGATCCGTGCCGAATACGCGCATGTGCCGCCTGAGGTTTTCGAACCGCGCCGACGAAATATCCTTCGGCACTTTTTTGATCGCGATCCGCTCTACGCCACGCCCGGCATGCACGCCGCCTGCGAAGCACAGGCGAAGCTCAACTTGCGCACAGCGATCGGCTGAGCGATGGACACGCCTCCGGTCCCCGCAGAGAAGTTTCTCGAACTCGCGATCCTTCATGTCAACGCCGGGCAACCCGACCGCGCACGGGTCATTTGCGACCATGCGCTGACTGCGCATCCCACGCACCCCGCGGTGCTTCAGCTGCTCGCCCAGCTGGAGTTCGACGCCGGCCAACTAGAGGACGCCCGCAGGCACATCGCTGCCAGCTTGATGGCGCGCCCGGACCATGCGCCGTCGCTTCTCGTAGCGGGCGGCGTGGCGCGGGCGCAAGGCCGCCTTGCCGACGCGGCGCACGCGCTGTCGCGGGCCGCTGCGCTGGCACCGGCGAACGGCAAGGCGTGGTTCGAACTCGCGCTGGTGCGGCAGGATTTGCGCGACTTCGACGGTGCGGCCGAAGCGCTCCGGAAGCTGCTGCGCGTGGCGCCGCCCCGGGCGGAAGTTGAAGTCAATCTCGGCATCGTGCTGCAGGAGGCAGGCCGGATGGACGAGGCCATGGACGCCTACGGCCGCGCGTACCACTTGCGCGAAGACACTTTCGGGCGCATCGCGCATGCGCTGTCGACGCCGAGTGCCGGCCGTCTCTGGCTCAACCTCGATGATTTGCGCGCCGCACTACGCGGTACCACCACATGAGCCGGCAACTCAGCTCACGCGTTTGCTGCGATAGCCCTTGCGGTAGACGCCCGGCCCGGCCATGATTTTCGTGGCGACGGTTTCGTAGGCGGCGACGCGTTCGGCAGACATCGCCTCGCACGACAACGTCATCACCTCCCGCGGTACCGGGTAGCACTGCGCGACCGGCATGCCACGCGGCAACACGCCATCGAACGCGGGATCGATCCACACCGCCGGGAAGTTAATGCCGACATCGTTGAATCGATCGGCGTCGACGAGCCCTGTCACCAGCCTGAACGGCAGGTCGTCGCGGTTGACCGGATGCACCGCCATGAGCGACCAGCCGGCATCGAGCTCGACGGTCCAGAAGCTGTTGAACTTGAGCGCCGACCGCCCACCGTGCGCAAGCGGTGAACCGGCGATCTGTTCGGGCACATGAAAACTGAGCGGCGCGCGCGGGTGACCGGGCACGGTCAGCGCGGGCAATGGCCAGTCCCAGCTGAACTGCCCCGCCTTCACCGTCACGTCGCAAGGCAGCAGCAACATGAAGCCGTGCGTCATTGCGTCGACGAAGGGCGGGCACTGCTTGACGGTGCGAATGCTGCGCTGGTGCACCGCCGACTCTGCCCTCGGCGCCATCCGGCGCAACCAGTCCGGCAGCATCGCCTTGGCCGCCACGGGGCGCGGCAGCAAGTCGATCAATGCGGGATCGCAACGAAAAATGATGTTCATGGGAGCGCGTTGGAGTATGCCGCCTGCGGTCGGCAAAACGCCCTGCCGATCACAGAGATCTACAGGGCGCGAGCCCCGCACGAGGCGGGTACGGGGCGAGGTCGGCGAGCCGATGCGGGTTTAGCGCACGCGGCCTTCCTTCCATGCGGTCAACAACTTTTCGTAGGCGACCGTCTCACCCTTTGGCTTTTCGTTCGCAAGCTTCTTCCAGGGCGCATGTTCGCTGCTCAGCCACTTCGAAGGATCGCTCTTCGGATTGAGCTTGGGCGGGCAGTTGGCCATGCCAGCGCGCTGCAGGCGACCCATCACGTCGTCCATCTCGTTGGCCAGGTTGTCCATGGCGGCCTGCGGCGTCTTCTCGCCCGTCACGGCCACGGCCACGTTCTTCCACCAGAGCTGGGCCAGCTTCGGATAGTCGGGCACGTTATTGCCGGTCGGCGTCCACGCCACCCGGGCCGGGCTGCGATAGAACTCGATCAGGCCACCGTACTTCGCCGCGTTCTGCGTGAAATAGTCGGAGCGAATGTCGCTGTCACGGATGAAGGTCAGCCCGACGATCGACTTCTTCAGCGAAGTCGTCTTGGAGGTGACGAATTGCGCGTAGAGCCATGCTGCGGTCGCACGGTCTGGGTCATTGGACTTCAGGAAAGTCCACGAGCCCACATCCTGGTAACCGTTCTGCATGCCGTCTTTCCAGTACGGGCCATGCGGGCCGGGAGCCATGCGCCACTTGGGCGTACCGTCGGCGTTCACCACAGGCAAGCCCTGCTTGATCATGTCGGCCGTGAAGGCGGTGTACCAGAACACCTGCTGCGCGATCTGCCCTTGCGCTGGCACCGGTCCGGACTCACCGAAGGTCATGCCCATGGCTTCCTTGGGCGCGTACTTCTTCATCCAGTCGATGTACTTGGTCAGCGCATAGACCGAAGCAGGCGAGTTCGTCGCACCGCCGCGCGACACAGCGGCGCCAACCGGGGTGCAGTTGTCGGCTGCGACACGGATACCCCACTCGTCGATTGGCAAGCCGTTCGGGATGCCCTTGTCGGCGGCGCCAGCCATCGACAGCCACGCATCGGTAAAGCGCCAGCCCAGCGACGGGTCCTTTTTGCCGTAGTCCATATGACCGTAGATCGGCTTGCCGTCGATGGTCTTCACGTCTTCGCTGAAGAAGGCCGCGATGTCTTCGTAGGCCGACCAGTTGATCGGTACGCCGAGGTCGTAGCCGTACTTGGCCTTGAACTTGTCCTGCAGGTCCTTGCGCGCGAACAGGTCGGCGCGGAACCAGTACAGGTTGGCGAACTGTTGGTCCGGCAACTGGTACAGCTTCTTGTCGGGCGCCGTGGTGAAGCTGGTGCCGATGAAGTCTTTCAGGTCGAGCCCGGGATTGGTGTAATCCTTCCAGGCGCCGGTCATCTGGTCGCTCAGCGCCAGTGCGGTGCCGTAGCGATAGTGGGTACCGATATGGTCGGAGTCGTTGATCCATCCGTCATAGATCGACTTGCCCGACTGCATCGAGGTCTGCAGCTTCTCCACCACATCGCCCTCCTGGATGATGTCGTGCTTGACCTTGATGCCGGTGATTTCTTCGAAAGCCTTGGCCAGCGTCTTCGATTCATATTCGTGGACCGTCAGCGTCTCCGACACGACCGAGATTTCCTTCACGCCCTTGGCTTGAAGTTTCTTGGCCGCATCGATGAACCACTTCATCTCTTCCATCTGCTTGTCTTTGGACAAGGTCGACGGCTGAAATTCGGTGTCGATCCACTTCTTGGCTTCCGCCTCGCCAGCCCATGCGCCGTGCGTGGCGAACATCGCCGCCGCGAGAGCCAGGGCGTTGTAACGCATCTTCATTTGAATGTCTCCTCGGTTGTCGCTTCCCCTCCTGTTTGGAATCCTCGGCGGCTCTGGGGAAGCAACGAGCCGGATTCACCTCCTGAAATTCAGTCAGCCCTTTCGCATCACCAATGCGAGCACCCCCATCGACAGTACGAAGCTGATCCAGATCGATGGCTCGGCTTCCAGGCTCATCCATTCTTGAAACTTGCCCGCGAGGCCGATGAAGATGAGGTTCAGAAAGGCTGCCGTGAGCAAGCCTATGAACAGGCGATCGCCACGGGTCGTTTCGATCGGCAACCAGCCGCGCCGCAACGTGGTGGGCGACTTGAATTCCCATACCGTCATACCGACCAGCATGAGGCCGATACACGAGAAGAAAACGGCCACCGGGGTGGTCCAGACCATCCATTGAAACATCAGACTCTCCCCATCGCGAAGCCCTTGGCAATGTAGTGGCGCACGAACCAGATCACGATCGCGCCCGGCACGATAGTGAGCACACCGGCTGCCGCCAGCGTGGCCCAGTCCATGCCCGAAGCGCTCACGGTGCGCGTCATGGTGGCCACGATCGGCTTGGCATTCACGCTCGTCAAGGTGCGCGCCAGCAGCAGTTCGACCCAGCTGAACATGAAGCAGAAGAACGCCGCCACGCCCACGCCAGCCTTGATCAGCGGCAGGAAGATGCGAATGAAAAAGCGCGGGAAAGAGTAGCCGTCGATATAGGCTGTTTCGTCGATTTCGCGCGGGATACCGCTCATGAAGCCTTCGAGAATCCAAACCGCCAGCGGCACGTTGAACAGCAGGTGGGCCAGCGCCACGCCCAGGTGCGTGTCCATCAGGCCGACCGTCGAATAGAGCTGGAAGAACGGCAGCAGGAACACCGCGGGCGGCGTCATGCGATTGGTCAGCAACCAGAAGAAAACGTGCTTGTCACCAAGGAACGAGTAGCGCGAGAAGGCATAGGCAGCGGGCAGCGCCACGGTGAGTGAGATCACCGTGTTGATGCCGACATAGATCAGGCTGTTGATGTAACCGGAGTACCACGACTCGTCGGTGAAAATCTTCACGTAGTTCGCCCAGGTGAAGGCATGCGGCACGAACGAGAAGCTCGACAGGATTTCCTCGTTCGTCTTAAAGCTCATGTTGACCATCCAGTAGATGGGCAACAGCGCGAACACGATGTAGAGCACCAAAAAGATGCTGCGTTTCTGAAACCGATTTTCGTTCACTGCTCAACCTCCACCTGCTGCGTGCCAACCCGTTGCATCCAGTTGTAGAGGATGAAGCAGAGCAGCAAGATGATCAAAAAGTAGATCAGCGAAAAGGCTGCTGCCGGACCCAGGTCGAACTGGCCCACTGCTTTCTGCGTAAGGTACTGGCTCAGAAAGGTCGTTGCATTGCCGGGGCCGCCGCCGGTCAGCACGAAGGGCTCGGTGTAGATCATGAAGCTGTCCATGAAGCGCAAAAGCACTGCGATCATCAGCACGCCGCGCATCTTGGGCAACTGGATAAAGCGGAACACCGCGAACTTGCTCGCACCGTCGATACGGGCCGCCTGGTAGTAGGCGTCGGGGATCGAGCGCAGGCCGGCATAGCCGAGCAGCGCCACCAGCGGCGTCCAGTGCCAGACGTCCATCACCAGCACGGTGAGCCAGGCATCGAGCGAATCGCCGGTGTAGTTGAAGCTGATCCCCAACCACTGCAGCGTCGCACCGAGCAGGCCGATATCGGTTCGTGCATAGATCTGCCAGATGGTGCCGACCACGTTCCACGGAATCAACAGCGACAGCGCGACCAGCACCAGCACCGCCGACGACTTCCATCCCTTGGCCGGCATCGACAGCGCGAGCATGATGCCGAGCGGAATCTCCACCAGCAGGACGGCGATGGAGAACGTGAGTTGCCGCCACAGTGCTTCATGCAGCTCGCTGTCGCGCATCACGGAGGCGAACCACTCGGTTCCGACGAACACGCGCCGCTCGGGTGAGATGATGTCCTGCACCGAATAGTTGACCACCGTCATCAACGGAATGATGGCCGAGAAGGCGACGCAGATGAGCACTGGCAGCACGAGCCACCATGCCTTCTGGTTGACAGGTTTCGTCGTGGTGCTCATGGCAAAACCTTTGTGTTGCGCACTTCGGTGCTATTCCTTTTGAAAGCGGCCCAGCGTCTCATACCAATTCCTCGTCGCGGTAGTAGCAGGTGTGGGCGTCCAGCACCTTGAGCCAGACGGTGTCGCCGACCTTCGGCGGAAGCGTTTCTGAACTGAGGCGTGCCTTGAGCCTCGTGCCCCCGGCCTCTGCGCTCAGCATCGAATGGGTGCCCACGTCCTGCACCTGAGTGACGGTCGCGGGCACGGCGCCGGGCGCTTGCGCCGCTGCCATGCGCAGGTACTCGGGACGAATGCCCAGCTTGAGCGCACCATCGGGCAGTTCGCGCATCGCGGCGAGTCGTGTTCCCGCGACCTCGATACCGCCGCCGATGCTTTGCGCAGGAAGAAAGTTCATGCCGGGCGATCCGATGAAATGGCCAACGAAGGTATGCGCCGGCCGTTCGAAAAGCGCCTCCGCGCTGCCCACCTGCACTGCCTTGCCGCGCGTCATCACCACCACCTCTTCGGCGAAAGTGAGTGCCTCGACCTGGTCGTGCGTCACGTAGATCAGCGTCAGCTTCAGTTCGCGGTGGATCTGCTTGAGCTTGCGTCGCAACTGCCACTTGAGGTGCGGATCGATGACGGTGAGCGGCTCATCGAACAGCACGGCAGACACGTCGCTGCGCACCAGGCCGCGACCGAGCGATATCTTTTGCTTGGCGTCGGCCGCGAGCCCCGACGCGCGCTGGTTCAGCTGACCGCTCATGTCGAGCATCTCGGCAATTTCGCCGACCCGCTTCTTGATCTGGTCGGCCGGCACCTTGCGGTTGCGCAGCGGAAACGCCAGGTTCTCGGCCACGGTCATGGTGTCGTAGATCACCGGGAACTGGAACACCTGCGCGATGTTGCGTTCCTGCGGGCTGGCAGGTGTCATGTCGCGACCATCGAAAGTGACGGTGCCTTGCGACGGCACCAGCAGGCCCGAGATCACATTCAGCATGGTCGTCTTGCCGCAGCCCGAGGGGCCGAGCAACGCGTAGGCGCCGCCATCGCGAAAGCTCATCTTGAGCGGCAGCAGCGCGTAATCGCTGTCTTGCGTCGGGTTGGCACGGTAGGCGTGCGCCAGGTCGAGGTCGATGCGGGCCATGTCAGCTTCCTTTGCGCCACACAGGCGCGACCGCCAATTGCCCAGCCGCGTCGAACACGTAGGCACGCGCTGCACTGAAATACAAGGTGATCGAAGCACCCAGCTCGAAGCGGTGCACGCCGGTCAGCTGCGCCACCAGTTCGCCGACGGCGGTTTCGACGTGGACGAAGGTGTCGGAACCGGAAATCTCTGCCAGCTCGACCTTGCCGGGCAAGGCGATGTCGCCTTCCCCATCGCCGACGTTGAGCGCACTCGAGCGCAGGCCCACGGTGACCGCACCTGAAACGTTGGGCGGCACTGCCATGCGCAGCAGGGGGCCGGTCGTGAGTTGGACACCGCCGTCGACGGCGGTGCCGGCCAGCAGGTTCATCGGCGGATCGCTGAAGGCGCGCGCCACTCGCAGCGATTGCGGCGCGTGGAACACTTCGGCAGTGGGACCGTACTGCAGCAGTTCGCCTGCATCCATGACCGCGGTGTAGCCACCCAGCAGCAGCGCTTCGCCGGGCTCGGTCGTGGCGTAGATCACGGTCGAATCACCGCTGGCGAACAGCTGTGTGAGTTCTTCGCGCAGACCTTCGCGCAGCTTGTAGTCGAGGTTGACCAGCGGCTCGTCGAGCAGCATCAGCGGCGCGTTCTTGGCCAGTGCGCGCGCCAGCGCCACGCGCTGCTGCTGGCCGCCCGACAGCTCGGCCGGCAAGCGCTCCAGGAACATGCCGATGTGCAGCTTGTCGGCCAGCGCCCGCACCTTGGCGTCGATGTCCTTTTCACCGCGCAGCTTCAGCGGCGAGGCGATGTTGGCTGCCACCGTGAGCGACGGATAGTTGATGAACTGCTGATAGACCATCGCGACATTACGCTCCCGCACCGGCATGCCGGTGACGTCTTTTCCGTCGACCAAAACCTTGCCCTCGGTCGGTGTGTCCAGGCCTGCCATCAGGCGCATCAGGCTGGTCTTGCCGGCCTGCGTGGCACCGAGCAGCACCGTCACGGCGCCGCTGCGCGGGGCTATGCTTTGCTCGTAGAGCCATGTTTGGGCACCCACCTTCTTGGTGACCCGCTCGAGTGTCAATTGCATTCAGTGCCTCCCTGCGTCAGTTATTTTTCGCGTTGGCATGCAGCCAGGCGGCGACTTGTTCTTGTTGCACCGAGGTGTAGTGCAGACCGAGCTTGGAGCGACGCCACAAGACATCGTCTGCGTTCACTGCCCATTCGTGGTCTTGCAGGAAGCGCAGTTCGCGCTCGTGCAGACCGGGCGAGACCGCGGCGCCCATGTCCAGCATCGACACGGCCGGCCCGATAAGGTCCACCACGCGAGCGCCGTAGGCACGCGCCAGCCGGCGTGCCAGCGACACCTCCAGCCAGGGATAGCGGGCCTGGACAGCGATGACGAAACGCTCGAAGTCGTCGTCGGGTCGTGTGGGCGCTCCGATAAAACCAGAAAGGTCGCCACCCGCCATGAAGGCGCCATCGGTCCACGCGGGCCGCTTGGTGCTGTCTTCGCCCAGCATCTTGCCGACCTCGTCGGCAGCGTCTTCCGCCAGCTTGCGAAACGTCGTGATCTTCCCGCCCCACACCGACAGCAGCGGCGCGGCATTCGTGCTGGACTCCAGCATGTAGTCCCGCGTGACGGCCGAAGGATCGCCCGATTCGTCGTCGAGCAAAGGCCGCACGCCAGAGTAGGTCCACACGACGTCGGCGGGGACGATGGGCTTCTCGAAGTAGCGACTGGCCTGGTCGCAAAGATAGGAAATCTCGTCGTCACCAATCTTTGCGGCACCCGGATCGTTACCGGTGAGCTCGATGTCGGTCGTGCCGATCAGGGTGAAATCCTGCTCGTACGGAATCGCAAAAATGATGCGCTTGTCGGGGTTCTGAAAGATGTAGGCGTGGTCGTGTTCGAAGAGGCGCTTGACCACGATGTGGCTGCCCTTGACCAGCCGCAGACTTTTGGTTGCGAGCGACTCGCCTCTGGCCGAATGCGCCACACCGCGCAAGAACGCCTCCGCCCACGGGCCGGCCGCATTGACCACCGCGCGAGCCCGTATCGACCGTTGACCCGTGGGGCCCTCCACCGTCGCGACCCAGTGGTCGGCGCCCCGCTGCGCGCTGATGCATCGGGTGCGTGTCAGTACCTCGGCGCCCTTGGCGCGTGCGTCGATCGCGTTGAGGACCACGAGCCGCGCGTCATCGACCCAGCCATCGGAATAAACGAAGCCGCGCCGGTAGGACTTCTTGAGCGGCACACCCGCCGCGTGCTTGCGCAGATCGATGTTGCGCGAGCCGGGCAACACTTCGCGTTTGGCCAGGTGGTCGTACATGAACAGGCCGAGACGGATCATCCAGGCAGGTCGCATCGATGGGTCGTGCGGCATCACGAAGCGCAGCGGCCACATGATGTGCGGTGCGCTCTTGAGGAGCACTTCGCGCTCCTGCAAGGATTTGCGCACCATCGAAAACTCGTAATACTCCAGGTAGCGCAGACCGCCGTGGATGAGCTTGGTCGACGACGACGAAGTGTGCGCAGCGAGATCGTCTTTTTCGCAGAGCACCACGCGCCAGCCGCGGCCGGCCAAGTCGCGTGCAATGCCGCAGCCATTGATGCCACCGCCTACGATGAGCACATCGCAGTCGGTCTCGGATTCGGGCAGTGAAGAAGAAATATCGCTCACGAGGGTGCCTGGTTGGCTGTGATTTCGAACACGCAATCGGGGTTGCGTGTGTTCGTTTTTTTTCATTCTGGCTCCTTACGACGCGATTAGGGTCAGAGTTTTCCCTTAATCGGATTCGTTTCTTTTCGTTCTAAAGTGACACGACTCGCGTTTCAACCACTTCCCCAGTGAACTCCAACCCTCGCCAGATCAACCTGCTCGACACCGTGCGCGCCCGCGGCACGGTGACGGTCGAGCAGCTCGCCGAGATGCTCGGCGTGACCCTGCAGACGGTGCGCCGCGACGTGCAGCGGCTGGCCGACGAAGGTCTGCTGACGCGCTTCCACGGTGGCGTTCGCGTGCCGAGTTCGACCACCGAGAACATCGGCTATCCGCAGCGGGCCTCTCTCAACGCCGAAGGCAAGATACGCATCGCGCGCGCCGTCGCCGAGCAGGTGCCGAACGACTGCTCGTTGATCCTGAACATCGGCACGACGACCGAGGCCATCGCACAACAACTGCTGCGTCACACCGGGCTGCGCGTGATCACCAACAACCTCAACGTCGCGACCATCCTGAGTGGCAACCCGGCTTGCGAGGTCATCGTCGCGGGCGGCTCGGTGCGGGCACGCGACCGCGCGATCGTGGGCGAAGCGACCATCGATTTCATCCGTCAGTTCAAGGTCGACATCGCGTTGATCGGGGTTTCGAGCATCGAGTCCGACGGCTCGCTGCGCGACTTCGACCTGCGTGAAGTGAAGGTCGCGCAGACCATCATTGCGCAGGCGCGAGAGGTCTGGCTCGCGGCCGATGCCAGCAAGTTCAACCGGCCCGCGATGATCGAACTGGGCACGCTTTCGCAGATCGATTGCCTTTTCACCGACGCCGATCCGCCCTCGCCCTTTCCCGCACTGCTCGAGCGCGCACAAGTGCGTTGCAACATCGCTCGCGCCAATTGAAGGCTTCCGCCATGA
Source organism: Variovorax sp. GrIS 2.14 (assembly GCF_046115955.1). Lineage (NCBI taxonomy): Bacteria > Pseudomonadati > Pseudomonadota > Betaproteobacteria > Burkholderiales > Comamonadaceae > Variovorax > Variovorax sp. GrIS 2.14. The sequence continues at coordinate 113,068 of NZ_JBJXIA010000014.1, read as the reverse complement.
CTTCCGCGACGAACTCCGGCACGCCATCTGGCGCGCCCTATCTGCTTGCACTCGACCAGGGCACGTCCAGCTCCCGCAGCATCGTGTTCGACCGAGAAGGACACATCGTCGCGCTGGCGCAGCAGGAGCTGACACAAATCTATCCCCAGCCCGGCTGGGTCGAGCACGACCCGCGCGAAATCTGGCGGAGCCAGCTCGCCACGGCGCGCGACGTACTCACAAAGGCGAAGCTGGACGCCAAGGACATCCACGCCATCGGCATCACCAACCAGCGCGAAACCACCGTGCTGTGGAACCGCAAGACCGGCGAGCCGGTACACAACGCCATCGTCTGGCAAGACCGCCGCGCCGAACCGATGTGCGCCCAACTGCGCCAAGACGGACTCACCGACACCATCCGCGACAAGACCGGCCTGGTGATCGATGCGTACTTCTCCGGTACCAAGCTGCGCTGGCTGCTCGACAACGTGCCCGGCGCACGTGCCGCGGCCGATCGGGGCGAACTCGCTTTCGGCACCGTCGACAGCTGGCTCATGTGGCAGCTCACCGGCGGCAAGGCGCATGTCACCGATGTCAGCAACGCATCGCGCACCATGCTCTTCAACGTCCACCAAAACCGGTGGGACGCCGACCTCCTCCGCGCCCTCGATATCCCCGCCTCGCTGATGCCCACGGTGCAACCATCGAGCTCGCATTTCGCCGATATCGACGCCGGTTTGCTAGGTCGATCGCTGCCGATCGGCGGCGTTGCGGGCGACCAGCAAAGCGCCCTTTTCGGTCAGGCGTGCTTTGACGCCGGCATGGCCAAGAACACCTACGGCACCGGCTGCTTCTTGCTGATGCACACGGGCGAAGCATTCCGGCCCTCGCAAAACGGCCTGCTGGTCACCAGCGCCGCACAGATCGACGCCACGCCGCGCTTTGCGATGGAGGGCAGCGTCTTCGTCGGCGGTGCGGTCGTGCAGTGGTTGCGTGACGGACTGAAGGCAATCAAGGGCAGCGCCGAGGTGCAGTCGCTGGCCGAGAGCGTGCCCGACGCGGGCGGCGTGATGATGGTGCCGGCCTTCACCGGACTCGGCGCACCCTACTGGAATGCCGATGCGCGCGGCACCATCACTGGCCTCACGCGCGGCACGACCGTCGCGCACATCGCTCGCGCCGCGCTTGAAAGCATTGCCTACCAGAGCGCCGCACTGTTGCAGGCGATGAGCCGGGATGCGGTTGCGGCGGGCGGCCAGCCGGTGGCAGAACTTCGCGTCGACGGCGGCGCTTCTGTCAACGATTTGCTGATGCAGTTTCAGGCTGACCTCCTCGGAATTCCGGTGGTGCGCCCCGAAGTGACCGAGACGACTGCCCTCGGCGCTGCGTACCTTGCGGGCCTGTCGACAGGCGTCTACAGCGACGTGGCACAGCTCACGAAGCTGTGGAAAGTGGAGCGGCGATTCTTGCCGACGATGGAACGGCCGCAGGCTGAAGAAGCAATGGCGCGCTGGGCACAGGCAGTACGTCGCGCAACGCTCGCCTGAAAGATTTCAGGCAGCGCAGAACGCGTAGAACGCTTCCAGCTCTTCGGATTTGTCGAACACGGCGTCGGCGCCCAGCTTCTTGCACCACTTGCGCACGCTGGTGTTGGGGGTGTTGGTCAGAACCACGACGCGTTGTTGCGGCCTGCGGTCGCGGCAGCAGCGCAGTACTGCGAGGCCAGAGCCTTCCTGCAGGAACAAGTCAGCGATCACCAGATCCCAGGCCGCCTGGTTGTTATTCAACCAGTGGCAGGCATCGGCCTCCGATTCGGCCACACCGACCACTCGGCAGTCCGGCAACTCCTGCAGCATTGGGATTAACTGGTCGCGAATACGCTGGTGGTCTTCGACGAGATAGATACGGAGTGTCATAAGCGCCTCTCGGACGCCTAAGTCTAAGAACCGACATACTGGTTGCAGCGTCATCCGCCTCACCCGGTGCGGGTAGGCGACAGCCGCGCAACGGCCTCCACTTTCTCAGTGTGCCGTCGGCACCAGGAAGTCCTGGCTGATGCGGCCACCGATTTCGTTCACCCGATCCAGGAACTGGGTCAGGTACGCGTGCAACCCCGTCGCCAAAATCTCGTCGACTCGCGCGAACTGCAGGTCGGCCAGCAGCTTGCCGGCACGGCGTTGCGTCTCGGCGCTCTGGTCATTGGCAACCTTGGCGAGGTTGTTAACGACCTCGTGCAGGCACGCGTGCAAAGAACGCGGCATGTCGGGGCGTAGCATCAACAGCTCGGCAACGCGCTCGGGCTTGATGACGTCGCGATAGACCTTGCGATACACCTCGAAGGCCGACACGCTGCGCAGGATCGCGCTCCAGTGATAGAAGTCGTACTCCTGATCTTCTTCAGTCGCAGTGCCGAAGAACTCGCTGTTCAGCGCATGGAACTTGACGTCGATGAGGCGTGCCGTGTTGTCGGCGCGCTCCAAGAACGTGCCAAGGCGAGCAAAGTAGAACGCTTCGTCTTGCAGCATCGTGCCGAGCGTGACGCCGCGCGACAGGTGCGAGCGGAACTTGACCCATTCGAAGAACTGCGCAGGGTCACGTTCGAAGTCGCCCGCACGCAGCATGCGATTCACTTCGAGCCAGGTGGTGTTCTGCGTCTCCCAAGCCTCGGTGGTAAGCGCGCCGCGCACAGCCCGTGCGTTCTCGCGCGCAGCCCGCAGGCAAGACAAGATCGACGACGGATTGCCCTCGTCCTTGACCATGAACTCCATCACCTCGCCGGGCACGATCTGCTCGTGCTTCTTGTTGTACGCCGGCAGGAGCTCGCTGATCGACAGCAAGCCTTGCCAGCCGTACTTGGCCACTTCGGCCGATTGCGGCAGCAGCGACGTCTGGTAGTTGACGTCGAGCATGCGGGCCGTGTTCTCGGCCCGTTCGGTGTAGCGCGACATCCAGTAGAGGTGGTCGGCGGTGCGTGACAGCATCGATGTTCTCCGTTGTTCTCTTCGAGGCTTCGCGTGTCTACGCGGCAGCCGACTGGCTTTGGGACTGCGCCTGCGAAGGCTTGCGCGGCGTACGCTCGGCTTCCAGAATCCAAGTGTCCTTGGTGCCGCCGCCCTGCGACGAATTCACCACGAGCGAGCCCTCCTTGAGCGCCACGCGCGTCAGGCCACCGGGCACCATCTGTACTTCCTTGGCGGACAGCACGAAAGGCCGCAGGTCGATGTGACGCGGCGCGATGCCGGCATCGACGAAAGTCGGCGAGGTCGACAGGCTCAAGGTCGGCTGCGCGATGTAGCCTTCGGGATTGGCAATGACGGCCTTCTTGAACTCTTCGATCTCGGCCTGCGTCGCCGCCGGGCCGATCAACATGCCATAGCCGCCGGCGCCATGAACCTCCTTCACGACGAGGTCCTTCATGTTGTCGAGCGTGTATTGCAACTCGTCCTTGTTGCGGCACATGTAGGTCGGTACGTTCTTCAGGATCGGCTTTTCGCCGAGGTAGAACTCGATCATCTTGGGCACGTACGGATAGATCGATTTGTCATCCGCCACGCCAGTGCCGACGCCGTTGCAGATCACCACGTTGCCGTTGCGATAGGCGCGCATCAGGCCAGCGCAACCGAGCGTCGATGTGGGGCGGAAGACTTCAGGGTCGAGGAAGTCGTCGTCGACGCGGCGGTAGATGACGTCGACGCGCTTCGGGCCGCGCGTGGTGCGCATGTAGACGAAGTCGTCCTTGACGAAGAGGTCTTGCCCTTCGACGAGTTCGATGCCCATCTGCTGCGCCAGGAACGCATGCTCGAAGTAGGCGCTGTTGTACATGCCGGGCGTGAGCACGACCACCGTGGGCTCGGCCGTTGCCGCCGGTGCGCTGGCGCGCAATGTTTCGAGCAGAAGGTCGGGGTAATGCGCGACGGGCGCGACGCGGTTCTGATTGAACAGGTCGGGGAACAGCCGCATCATCATTTTGCGGTTTTCCAGCATGTAGCTCACGCCGCTCGGCACCCGCAGGTTGTCTTCGAGCACGTAGTACTCGCCGTTGCCGTCGGCATCGGGCGCACGCACGATGTCGATGCCGGAGATGTTCGAGTAGATGTTGTTGGGCAGACTCACGCCCATCATCTCGGGGCGAAACTGCGCGTTGTTCAGGATCTGCTCAGCCGGAATGATGCCGGCCTTGATGATGTCCTGGTCGTGATAGACGTCGTACAAGAACCGGTTGAGCGCCGTGACGCGTTGCACCAGGCCCTTTTCCATGCTCTCCCATTCGTGGGCCGGAATGATGCGCGGCAGCAGATCGAAAGGGATCAAACGCTCGGTGCCTGCGCCGTCTTCGTCCTTGGCGCCATACACGGCGAAGGTGATGCCGACGCGCCGAAAAATCATTTCGGCCTCTTCACGGCGCTGGCGCATGACCTCGCCGGGTTGCTTGCCCAGCCATTGGTCGTAGCGCTGGTAGTGGCCGCGGATTGCTGCTCCCGCGTAGGGAAGCTTCTCGTACATCTCGTCGAATTTGTGCATGGAACGACCAATCTCCTTCGCACATAGCTTAGCAAGTTCAAGGCCTGAAAACGCGCTGCTGCACGCTTTAAGGAACGTGGTGATGCCAGTAACGACGCCCGATCGTGCGCTCGCATTTCCATGCCTGTGGCGATTCGCTGTGCCAGTGCACTGCCCCGCAGTGCGGCGAGTCGACGACTGCCGCATTGCGGGCCACGTAGCGCGCACGCACCTCTTCCGCAGGATGGCCAAAGCGGTTTCGGTAGCCCGACTGCACGATGGCAAGCGATGGGGACACGGCGTCGAGCATGGCGGCGGTCGACGAGGTCTTGCTGCCGTGGTGCGGCACGAGCAGAACGTCTGCGGCGAGGCCCGGCTCGCGTCGCACCAGCGCAGCCTCCTGATCGCGCTCGACATCGCCAGCAAGGATCGCGGTGGCGCGGCCGTTGCTGATGCGCAGCACGCAAGACAACGCGTTCGGCTTGGCCGTCGGCGTGTAGTCGTCCGCGAGAGGGTGAAGTATCTCGAAGCGAACACCGTCCCATTCCCAATGCTTTCCGGCAACGCATCGCTCCGCTGGCCGCAGCGCCTGCAACGGATGCGTCGCCTCGATCGAACTCAACAGTGCTGCCTGCGGCTGCATCGCCAGCACCGCAGGCGCGCCGCCGGTGTGGTCGATGTCTCGGTGGCTCAAGACCACCATGTCGAGCCGCTCGTCCATCGCGCGCAGCAACGGCACGATGACGCGGTGGCCGGCATCGCTTTCGAGGCTGTAGCGCGGCCCGCTGTCGTACAAGAGGCTGTGTGTGGCGGTACGAACGAGCACCGCATTGCCCTGCCCGATATCGACTGCGAGCAGTTCGAACTCGCTGCCTGGCGGTCGCGGCGTCTGCCAGAGCAGCACCGGCAGCAACAGCGGCAGGCCGAGGGAGCGCATCGACCAGGGCAGCCGCATGGCCACCAGCACACCGCCCGCTACGCCGCAAACCGCCATCCATATCGGCGGCACCGCCATCGACACCGTGGCGAAAGGCATCGAGGCGAGCCATTGCAACAGTAGCGCCAACGCTTGCACCGACCAGGCCGCGACGGTCCACAGCGGCGTGACGACGACGCCGCCCATCGCCAGCGGCGTCACGACCAGCGTGACCCATGGAATCGCGATGGCATTGGCGGCCAGCCCGACCACCGACACCTGCTGGAACAGCAACACGCTCAACGGCGTGAGCGCCAGCGTGACGACCCACTGCTCGCGCAAGGTGCGAGCCAGATGGCCGGCCACGCCACCCCTGGCGACAGTGGCCGCACCCCCATCGGTCGCAAAGAGCACGCCCACCGCGACGAAGCTGAGCCAGAAGCCGGCTTGCATCAAAGCCCACGGATCGATCGCCACCACCACCGCGCAGACCAGCAGCCAGACGTGCGGCCAAGGCCAGCGCCGGCCCGTCAGGCGCAACAGCGCGACCGTTGCGAGCATCCAGATCGTGCGTTGCGATGGAACGCCCCAGCCGCTGAAAAGCGCGTAGCCCGCCGCCAACAACACGCCACCGACCAGCGCAGCATGCGGCGCGGGCCACATCAGCATGAGCCGGTTACTGCGCCGCCACAGCGCGCCGACCAGCAGCGCGGCAAGCCAGGCGAACATGGTGATGTGCAAGCCTGAAATGCTCATCAAATGGGCGACGCCGGTGGCACGAAAGACATCCCAGTCGGCTCGATCGATCGCGTTCTGATCGCCGGTGATGAGCGCCGCGATGACGCCGGCCAACTTGCGATCCGGCACGTGCGTGAACACGGCATCGCGCACCGACTCGCGCCCACGCTCGATTGGGTGCTGCCATGTATCGGCAAGGCGCAAGGGGGCCGCATCGCCCGCGCCGGTGCGCACGTAGCCGTTGGCCTGCAAGCCCTGCTCCCACATCCACAACTCGAAGTCGTAGCCATGCGGGTTCGAGCTGCCATGCGGTGCCTTGAGCCGCACGGTCATGCGCCAGCGTTCGCCTGCGTGCAGGGGGCCGGGTGCAGCGGCAGGCCGGGTGCGCGCGCCATCGTCGGATGCATTGCCCCACGCCGAGGTGTTGGCGGCATACCAACCGAGAGCGATGCCCGGCGGCACGACAGGTGCGGCCGGTGCCACCCGTGTAGCCCGTGTCGGCCCGGACGGGCCGTCGTCGTTTTCGGGCGCGGACGTTTGCATGGCCCATCGTGCCGATGCGACTTCCAACCGGAAGCGCGTGCCCGTCTCACTGTGCTGCGGCATCTGCGCCACCACGCACTCGACCACGACATCACGGCCTTCGAGTGCCGGGTCGAGCGCGTCACGCAAATAGCTTGCAGCGCGCCATCCGGCGGACCCAGCGCCGGCCAGCATGCCCGCCGCACACGCCATGACGAGCAGGAGACTGCGGAGCCTGGTCGTGTCCGCTCGAATCCGTGCCATCAGGCACAACCCGACCACGCCGACAGCCAGAAAAGCCGCGTAAACAACTGCATTCCAGAGCTCGCCCTGTTGCAACTGCACGACAGCGCCAGCGACCGAACCCGCCAGTGCGGCAAAGGCACCGCGGCCGCGCACCCCCGCGTCCGACTCCGCGTCGGTGCTCACGAACGCCCACCCGCAGCGCCGCAAAACCGACGCACGCGTGTGCTCAGATCCACTCCCTGTGGCATGACTTGAATCACTCCCTGATCAATCTCGTTGAGGCGCTCTTTGGCGCGTTAATTGCTTGACCTCGGCTAGTATGCGTCTCGAACGAGGCCTTCGCTCAACCGCCTCTCAGCCTGCACTTTTCGACGCTTCCGGCGCCCAAAAAACATGTCTATTCACGCCGCACTTCACCACGTCACGCATTACAAGTACGACCGTCCGGTGCAATTGGGGCCGCAGGTCGTTCGGCTCCGCCCGGCACCACATTGCCGCAGCAACATCATTTCGTATTCGTTGCAGGTCGAGCCTGCAGAGCATTTCGTCAACTGGATGCAAGACCCGTTCGCCAACTACCAGGCGCGGCTGGTGTTCCCGGAGAAGACAACCGAATTCAAGGTCACGGTCGACCTGGTGGTCGAAATGGCGGTCTACAACCCGTTCGACTTTTTCCTCGAGCCGCAGGCCGAGAACTTCCCCTTCAAGTACACCGAGTCGCAGGCTGTCGAACTTGCGCCTTACCTGATCGCAGACCCGGGGACACCGCTGGTCGAGGCCTATCTTGAAAAAGTCGATCGCAAAGAGCAGCGCACCATCGACTTTCTGGTCGGCATCAACCAGCAGGTGCAGAAGGACGTCAACTACCTGATTCGCATGGAGCCCGGTGTGCAAACGCCGGAAGAAACGCTGACCAACGGCAGTGGTTCTTGTCGCGATTCGAGCTGGCTGCTGGTTCAGTTGCTGCGTCACATCGGCCTGGCGGCGCGCTTCGTTTCGGGCTACCTCATCCAGCTCACGCCGGACGTGAAAGCACTCGACGGCCCGAGCGGTACGACGGTCGACTTCACCGATCTGCACGCCTGGTGCGAAGTGTTCCTGCCGGGGGCAGGCTGGGTCGGCCTCGACGCCACCTCCGGCCTGCTCGCCGGCGAAGGCCACATCCCGCTCGCCTGCACGCCGACGCCGTCGAGTGCCGCGCCGATCGAAGGCGTGGTCGACGATGCAGAGGTCGAATTCGGCCATGAGATGAAGGTCTCGCGCATCTACGAATCGCCGCGCGTGACCAAGCCCTACACCGAAGAGCAATGGGCCGAAGTGCTGGCCCTCGGCGATGCAGTCGACAAGCGACTGCAAGCCGGCGACGTGCGCCTGACGATGGGCGGCGAGCCGACCTATGTGGCGACCAGCGACCGCGATGCGGCGGAATGGAACATCGACGCCCTCGGCCCGACGAAGCGCGGCTACGCGACCGAGTTGGTCCAAAAGCTGCGTGCCGAATACGGCAAAGGCGGCTTTCTGCATTTCGGCCAGGGCAAGTGGTATCCCGGCGAGCAATTGCCGCGATGGGCACTGTCGATTTTCTGGCGTGGCGACGGCGAGACGCTGTGGCACAACCCCGAACTCTTCGCCGACGAACGCGTGCCGACGCACTACACCAGCGAAGACGCGCGCCGCTTCACCACCGTACTGGCGCACAAGCTGGGCTTGACCGAGCGCTACATGCAGCCGGGCTACGAAGACGTTTACTACTACCTCTGGCGCGAGCGTCGGCTGCCTGTCAACGTCGACCCGTTCGAGTCGAAGCTCGACGACGAACTGGAGCGCGTGCGCCTGCGCCGCGTGTTCACCCAAAAGCTCGATGCGGTCATCGGCTACATGCTGCCGATCGAGCCCGGCAGCGCCGACAAGGATGCGCCGCCGCTGGAGGGACCGGGCTGGAAAACCGGCCCGTGGTTCCTGCGTGACGACCGGCTGTATCTCATCCCTGGTGACTCGCCGATGGGTTACCGCTTGCCGCTCGATTCGCAGCCCTGGGCCAGCAAGGGCGACTACCCATACCTGATCGAACGCGATCCGACAGCACCGCGCGCCGCGCTGCCGACTTCAGCCGACTACCGCGAACGCTACGCGACCAGCTCTGAGCCCCCGACAGGTGACCTGGGTGCCGTGCCCTATGTCTTCGGCGCGCCACCGGTTACCGCGCCGGAGCTGCGCTTTCAAGGCGCTGGTGGCCATGCTGCTGCTGCTGCTGCCGTAGCAGACGATGCGAGCGCTGAGGCATCGGCCACCGGCGCAGAGGCCACGACCGCCGCTGCTGCCGGTGAAGGCCCTGCGGCGGAAGTCGACGCCGCTGCAGCCAGTGCTGCTGCCGCCTTCGTTGCATCCAGCGCCACGCGTCAGCCACGCCGCGGCGAGTCGGCTCATTGGGTCACGCGCACCGCGCTCTGCGTTGAAGTGCGCGACCCGCGCCGCGCCAATGGCCCGGCCGCTGAAAAGGTCGGTACTGCATCGGGCGTGCTGTACGTCTTCATGCCGCCACTGGCACGCCTCGAGGATTACCTTGACCTGGTTGCCGCCATCGAAGCGACGTCGGCCCAACTCGGCGTGCAGGTCGTCATGGAAGGCTATCCGCCGCCACGCGATCCGCGCCTGAAGATGCTGGCCGTCACCCCCGACCCGGGCGTCATCGAAGTCAACATCCATCCCGCCAGCAACTGGAAGGAACTGGTCGAGCACACCGAGTTCCTCTACAACGCCGCGTTCGAGACACGCCTGTCGGCCGAGAAGTTCATGACCGACGGCCGCCATACCGGCACTGGCGGCGGCAATCACTTCGTGATGGGCGGCGCCACGCCGGCGGACAGCCCGTTCCTGCGCCGACCGGAGCTGCTCGCCAGCCTGCTGCTGTATTGGCACAACCATCCGTCGCTCAGCTACTTGTTCTCGGGCATGTTCATCGGCCCGACAAGCCAGGCGCCGCGTGTGGACGAAGCCCGCAACGATCAGGTGTACGAGCTTGAAATCGCGCTGAAAGAGATCGCTCGAAACCGCGAGATCTACGGCGAGAACATGCCGGCCTGGTTGGTCGACCGCACGCTGCGCAACATCCTGGTGGACGTGTCGGGCAACACGCACCGCAGCGAGTTCTGCATCGACAAGCTGTACTCGCCCGATTCCAGCACCGGCCGCCTCGGCCTGCTGGAATTGCGTGCCTTTGAAATGCCGCCGCACGCACGCATGAGCATTGCGCAACAGTTGCTGATTCGCGCCTTCGTCGCCCGCTTCTGGGACGAGCCGTATAAGGCGCCGATGACGCGCTGGGGCACCGAGCTGCACGACCGCTTTCTGCTGCCGACCTTCGTCAAGATGGACTTCGACGACGTCATCAGCGAGATGCGCCAAGCCGGCTTTCCGTTCGATCCGAACTGGTTCGCGCCGCACCTCGAGTTCCGCTTTCCGCTGGTCGGCCAGATTCAGGCCATGGGTGTGGAGCTGTCGCTTCGCAACGCGCTCGAACCGTGGCATGTCATGGGCGAAGAAGGCTCCTCGGGCGGCACCGTTCGCTATGTCGACTCGTCGCTGGAGCGAATCGAAGTTCGCGTGACCGGCCTGAACGAGAGCCGCCACGTCATCACCGTCAATGGCAAGGTGCTGCCGCTGCAGCCCACCGGCACCACCGGCGAGTTCGTGGCCGGCGTGCGCTACAAGGCCTGGAATCCGCCGTCGGCGCTGCATCCGAGCATCGGCGCGCATGCACCGCTGACCTTCGACCTGGTCGACACCTGGATGAAGGGTTCGCTGGGCGGATGCCAATACTTCGTGGCGCATCCGGGTGGTCGCAACTACGAGACATTTCCGGTGAATGCCTACGAGGCCGAGAGCCGGCGCCACTCGCGCTTTACGCGCATGGGCCACACCCCCGGCGTGCTCAATACGCCGCCAGCGACCATCGAACTGGCGGGCAGCCGCGAGTTCCCGTTCACGCTCGATCTGCGTCGTTGATTGTGTCTAGCCACACTTCAGCCGGTTATTTCGTTTAGTGGTCACTCCATCAAAGTGAGCGCGATGTGACAATCCACAGGCTGTGGAACCTCTGAACGAATCTCTCTTCGGCGCGCAAGCGCTCGAATCGCCCGCCGCGCTCGCCTCATCGCTTGCGCCTGCGGCCGCGCCCGGTCATTACGATGAGTTGCGAGGCGAGGCCACGCGGCCGACGCCGGCGCGAACCGTCAACCCGCCGCCCGGCGCACCGCTGTACAACACGGCGTCGGCTCAGCCGGCGCCTCCAGTGCCGGCGCCTGAAGAAGCCGCAGGACCGCAAGACAAGCCGCCGCTGACACCGGCCTGGGGCAAGTTCTTCGAGAACCTGGGTTCAGGCAGCTTCAGCGACCTGCCGCGCCGCGCCGTCAGTCTCGAACGGCAGATTCGCGACAACGGCGTCACTTACAACGTCTATGCAGACGCCGACGGTCCGCAGCGGCCTTGGTCGCTCGACCTGTTTCCGCTCATCGTCTCGCCCGAAAGCTGGGCGCAGATCGAGGCCGGCGTGCTGCAACGCGTGCGCGTGCTTGATCGCGTCATGGCAGACGTCTACGGTCCGCAGCAATTGCTGGCAGAAGGCTTGTTGCCGGCGGCGCTGGTGCGCGGTCATCCGGGCTACCTGCGGCCGATGCACGGCGTCAAACCGCCCGGCGATACATGGCTGCACATCACGGCGTTCGATCTCGCTCGCGGCCCCGATGGCAACTGGTGGGTCGTGTCGCAGCGCACGCAGGCGCCTTCGGGCCTCGGCTACCTGCTCGAAAATCGTCTTGCAATCTCGCGCCAGTTTCCGCAGGCTTTCGAAGCGCTCGATGTACAGCGACTGGCTTCGACCTACAGCGCAATGATGGAGGGCCTGCAGGCCATGTGCCCCGCGGGCGCGCCGCCGCACATCGCCCTGCTGACGCCCGGCCCGTACAACGAAACCTACTTCGAGCACGCGTACCTCGCGCGCTACCTCGGCGTAACGTTGGTCGAAGGCAGCGACCTCACCGTGCGCGACCAGCGGCTCTATCTCAAGACCTTGCAAGGCTTGCGGCCGGTGCACGGCCTCATCAAGCGGCTCGACGACCAATATCTGGACCCGCTCGAACTGCGCCCCGACTCGACGCTCGGCGTACCGGGCTTGCTACAGGCTATTCGCGCCGGCAACCTTCTCGTCGCCAACATGCCGGGCTCGGCGTTCCTCGAATCGCCGGCGCTCCTTGGGTTCTTGCCCGCACTGGCCCGTCGGCTCATCGGCGAAAAGCTGCAGCTCCCCGCCTTGCCGACCTGGTGGTGCGGCGAGCGCGCGGCCATGGAAGCCGTGCTGCCGCAGCTTGGCGATTGCGCCATCAAGCCCACCTACCCCGGCTCCAACGCGCACACCACCTTCGAGGCAGTGCTCGGCAGCCAGTTGGGTCGCCGCGAGCTCGACGAATGGGCCGGCCGCATCGTGCGACAGGGCGAAGCACACACCGTTCAAAGCTACCTGCCGCTGTCGCAGATGCCGACCTGGACGGCCGACCTCAGCCCCGGCGACATCGCGCCGCGCGCCATGCTGCTGCGCGTCTTCGCAGTGAGCGATGGCGCCCAGTCCTGGCGCGTACTGCCAGGCGGCCTGGCGAGGCTCACCGGCTCCAACGCGCAAATTGCATCGATGCAGCGTGGCGGCAGCAGTGCCGACGTCTGGGTTCAAACGCATGGCGAGGTCGACCGCACCACCCTGCTGCAACCGCACGCCACTCCCGCGTCGTTGGCGCGCCATCGGGCCCCGGTCACGAGCCGTGCCGCCGAACACATGTTCTGGCTGGGCCGCTACACCGAACGCGCCGAAAACGCCGTGCGTTTGTCGCGCCTCACCCTCGATCTGCTGCGTGGCGAAGACCAGTCATCGCGCCCGCTCCTCGCCTGGCTGCATCGCCTGGCGCTGCGCAATGCACTGGTGCCACGCGACGTTCCGAGCGCTCCCAAATCGCGCCGTGTGTTCGAGCGCGCGCTCATCGCCGAGTTGGGCAATGTCGACAAGGGCGGCAGCGTCGGCTTCAGTCTCCGCTGCATCCGTGAATCGGCCGCCGCAGTGCGAGAACGTCTGTCGCAAGATCACTGGAACCAGATCGTTCGCGCTGAAGACGAATTCCTGCGCCGCAGCGTCGAGCAGGCGGGTGAAGTCGGCGAAGGCAGCTACGCCACCGGCGCGGCCATGCGATCACTCGAAGCCGCCAGCGCAGCGCTCGCAGCCATGACCGGCGCGCAAACCGACCGCATGACGCGCGACGATGCCTGGCGCCTGCTGTCGATCGGTCGCCACATCGAGCGGCTGGGATTCCTGTCGAGCGCACTCGCATCCGGCTTTGCGAACGGCGCCGTTCACGAGATCAGTGGTTTCGAAGCGATGATCGCCCTGTTCGACAGCACCATCACCTTTCATGCGCGCTACCAGCAGCGCCGCGACGTTGCAACGATGGTCGACCTGCTGGTGCTCGACGGGGACAATCCGCGCTCGCTGGCATGGGTCACACAGACGCTGCGGGGCCGCATTGCAAAGTTGGCCGGCAGCGCACCGGGCAAGCTGAGTGCCCTCTCCTACGAGCTGCCCGACCCCGCCAGCTGGACGCTGGAACGCATGTGCGAAGCCGGCGCCGAGGCCCAGTACCCCGCCCTCGTGGACCTGTTCGGCGCGTGCGAGCTGGCGGCTTACCATGTGTCGGACGCGATCGGCATTCGCTACTTCACCCTGACGTCCGAATCGCTTCGCTCCGTCGGAGCCTAGCCGGAACGCAACGGAGCCAAACATGCTGCTGCACGTCACCCACGAAACCCGCTACGACTACACGCCGCCCGTCGAGACGGCGCAGCACCTTGCGCACTTGAAGCCGCTCGCCACCGCGTCGCAGCGGCTCGTGAGCCACACGCTGCGCATCACGCCCGAGCCGGCGCAACGCAGCGAGTTGCCTGATTTGTACGGCAACGCACGCGCATTTTTTGCGCTCGATTCGACGCACGACGAGTTGGTCGTCATCGCTGAAAGCGTGGTCGATACGAAGACCCCCGTGCTCTCGCCGGCCGTGGCACGCGACCTGGCTTGGGAAGCGGTCCGCGAGCGATTCATCTACCGCAAGGGCACGACCTTCGATGCCGCTTCGGACTTTGTCTTTCCGTCGCCTTACGTGCCACGTCACGACAACTTCGCGGCTTATGCACGGCCCAGCTTCGTGCCCGGCCGGCCGACCTTCGACGTCGCGATGGACTTGACGCAGCGCATGTACCGCGACTTCGACTACGAGCCTGAAAGCACCGAGATCAACACGCCCGCGGTCGAGGCACTGGCGCAGCGCAAGGGCGTCTGCCAGGACTTCGCGCACATCATGATCGCGTGCTTTCGCACGATGGGTCTGCCGGCGCGCTATGTGAGCGGCTACCTGCTCACGCAACCACCGCCCGGCAAGGCCCGCCTCATCGGTGCCGACGCTTCGCATGCCTGGGTATCGGTGTACCTGCCGGGCCGCGGCGATGGTGCGGGAAGCGCTGGCGACTGGGCCGACTTCGATCCCACCAACGGTCGCCAGCCTGGCGAAGACTATGTGACGCTGGCGCTGGGCCGCGACTATTCCGACGTGTCTCCGATGCGCGGCGTGCTGCACGGCGGCGCCAGGCATACGCTGCATGTCGGCGTGACGGTGCAGCCTGCCGAAGAGTTGCGGGAGCGCGAAGCGAAAGCGGCTGCTGCACTCGCTGCCACCGGTTCTGCGTCTTCATCCCAATCCCAATCTCAATCTCAATCCCAATCCCAATCGCAGCGCTGACGCTGCCCTTCTTTCGGAATCCCCATGAGCGTTTACGACAAACTGACCCAACTCGGCATCTCCCTGCCCGCCGTCTCCGTGCCCGCTGCGGCCTATGTGCCGTTCGTGCAAACCGGCAACCTGATCTTTCTGTCGGGCCACATCGCCAAGCAAGACGGCAAGCCGTGGGTCGGCCAGCTGGGCGTCAACATCGGCACCGACGAAGGCAGGAAGGCGGCCCGCGCCATCGCCATCGACCTGCTCGGCACCCTGCATGCGGCAGTCGGCGACCTGAACAAGATCACGCGCATCGTCAAGGTCATGAGCCTGGTCAATTCCGCGCCCACCTTTACTGAACAGCATCTGGTCACCAACGGCGCCAGCGAGCTCTTCGCGGAAGTCTTTGGCGCCGTCAAAGGCGCGCATGCGCGCAGCGCGTTCGGCGTGGCGCAGATCCCGATGGGTGCTTGTGTGGAGATCGAGCTGATCGCTGAGATCGGCTAAGTACAACGGAGGCGCAACGGCGGCCGCCATGTCGCCGCCTCACGCAACGCTACAGCTCCGATTGATATTTGCATTCTGCAAATGCAATCCCTGAAAGTGGGAGCCGGTGAAATCGACCTGCGTGCCCTGAATGCCGC
The DNA here is from genome assembly GCF_046115955.1 of Variovorax sp. GrIS 2.14. Taxonomy (NCBI): domain Bacteria; kingdom Pseudomonadati; phylum Pseudomonadota; class Betaproteobacteria; order Burkholderiales; family Comamonadaceae; genus Variovorax; species Variovorax sp. GrIS 2.14. The sequence continues at coordinate 97,718 of NZ_JBJXIA010000014.1, read as the reverse complement.
TGCCCTCGACCTGGCTGCCAGTGCAATCGAGAAACGCCACCTTCGACCATCTGCACTGGTCGAGTTTCAGGTTCTTCAAAGTTCCGCCCTGGAGCTTGCAGTCCGACCATTGCGACGCCTGGAACCGCACGTCGTCGAAGGTACAGCCCGTGAAGTTGCATCCGGTCATGGTCATGTTCTCCAGGCTGCAATCGCTGAACGTGCAGCCGCTGAAGCTGCAGCCGGTCATAGTGGCGTCGGTGAGGTCGCATTTGGTGAAATAGGTGCCGTCGAAGCGGCACGACGTCCATTCGGCCTGCTTGAAAGTGGTCGTCGAAAAGCCGCCTCCATTGAAGTTGCTTGACGTCAAGGTGATGCGGTTGAGGTCGAGCCCCGTATAGCTGCTGCCGTCGCTCTCACCTGCCACGCCTGCCGGTGCGCCCCCGGCGCCCTTGCGCCACTTGTCGTGATCTTCAATCAGCTTTTTCGCGCTCATTCGCTAGGCCCCCGTCTTTACTTCATACGGCCGCTTCTTGAATTTTTTGCGGTGATCGCTATTGGCAGAGAGCACCGGCAGGATGGTCGCGCCGTCGTCACGTCGCAGGTTGACGAGCAGCGCCGCGCCACCCGCCTCCCAGGCCGCCAGGCTGGCCAACCCGACGCCGGCAAAGGCACTCGCCGCGCCGGTGTCACCAAGGCGCGCCGTGAGGTCGTAGCCGACTTTGGGCTCGTGCAGTTTGAACCCTGGCAACACGCTCGCAACGGCTTGTCGAAACAAGGCACCTCGCTCGCTCGCTGCGTCATCGCTCCCCGTGTCGTAGAAGATGCGCGCCGGCGGCTTGCCGTCGAGCGACTCCTTCACTGCGGCTTGCAGGGCTGCTTGCCATCGGGCGCTGCGCTCGGCCGTGGAAAGCAACGACTTGTTGTCGTCCAGACAGTCGACCACCTGAGGGCGGCACAACCATGCCAAGGCGGGCATGTTGTCGTATTGCGCCATCTGAACATGGCTCCAGGCCGCAGGCACGTGCGCGGTGGCCTCGAACCGCCGGTCTGCGCCGAAATACGCGCCTGCGGGACCGGCGGATGGGTCGAAGCTCCGAGCCTGAAATTTGCCGGGGCCGTGCGGGCCACGGCTGCGCCGGCCATCCGCATGCGTGGTGATGTCGCTTCGATCGCTCACATGAAGCGACCACTCGCGCAGCCACTCGGCGGCCACCGGACGCAGCAGCAGCAGGCTGGCGAACGTTTCGCTCAGGTCGCCACGGACTTTGTCTCGCGACAGGATGCTGGCCAGTGGCTCCTTGCGCGCGTTCTCCCAGCCGCCCGTTTCAGCGCGAATGGCATAGCCGTCTTCGGCAAGCAGCAGCAGGCTGTTGAGATCGGGGGTGATGTCGAAGCGCTTGAACACGCTCAACCAGCTGGTATCACTGAGGGTCTTGGCGCCCAGCACCGCATGCCGATCGCTGATCTCGTGAAACGGCAGGCTTGCTTCGTTGTGCAGAGCGTTCTGCACCCGTTGCATGTACGGAGCCGACCATTCGACAAACGGTCGATGCTGATGCGTGGGGATCGCCGCCTGAAAAGGAATGGCGTAGCTTTCCACGAAGCTTTCTTGCCGCAAGCCATCGACCGACCAGTGCGTCAATGCATCGCCGAGCGCCAAGGCACGGAACAGATCCGCTCTGCGCCGGCAGGCGTCGAGCGAGCCGACCGGCGGCGGAAATGCCAGCCGAGCGCCGCCCGCGGCTTCCACCTGCGTCCAGAGCGCATAGGCCGGCGTCTGCTCCACGGCCAGCCCGACGCCCGCGACTTTCAGCGCCCTGAAGACCACGTCGGCCGCCAATGGCGGCATGTAGCGATTGCGTTGTGCCATGCCGCGGCTACCGCATCGCCGGATCGCGTGGGGACGGTGCCGGCGGTTGCATGTGAATGGTTTCAGTGGCGATGCCCGGAGGCGGCTTCGTGCAGTTCTGGCGCTCGTGTGCCAACTCGCCAGACTTGTAATACGGATCGCTCACCTTCCAGTCGGCGAGCTTGATCAGGTAGTCCCAAAACTCCGGATCGTTCCAGGCGTAGCCGCGGCCCAGGCACAGGTCGTAGCTCAGGACCTGGGCGACTGTGCTGACGCCTGTCTTCTTGTCGCGGTAGCGCAGAAAGCGCGAATGGTTGGTGGGCGAGACCATCGTTTTTCCCACCGCCTCGTCGCGGCGTTCATACACCTCGCCCCAGGTCTCGTAGCGACCTTTGTCCTTGAGGAATCGTGGCGTCTGGTATGTCACGTCGTCTTCGAAGTCTTCCTGCTGCTCGGGGTCCTCTGGAATCGCTTCATTGCCAGCGCTGGCGCTCATAGCCTGCCCATCGTAAGGTTGCAGATCACCATCAAAGTCGTTCGATAGCACTGCTGGACTTGGCACGACCGGGGCGTTGATATAGACATATTCGCTCTTGCCGCCATCACCATAGAAGCTGCCGTACTGAAGTCCCACCGAACCATGCACCGGCATCAGGCCCAGTATTTTCTCGGAAGCGATTTTCCAGGCCTTGTCGGGCGCGCTGCCATCCAGGTAGTGCCAGCCGCTCTCTTCTGTCTGCACCGCCGAGCCATCGCTGCTCACCAGCACACCGCCCGAATCGAGTTGCACCGGCTCGTACTTGATCTGTTCGTAAAAGTAATCTTGCTTGTAGCTGCTGTCGGAACCCACGGCGCGGTTGAACTTGGGCGCATCCACGGGGTCGTTGCCACGCGCAAACAAACGCTGCTTGACGTTGTCCCCCAAAGTCAGCTTGCCCTTGTCAAGCAACGACGGCGAAATGCCTCGCCAGCCGATCCCGGCCACGGCCGAGACACCGATCACCCGGTCCTGCGGGTTGAAGTTGACATACAGCGTGCCCCGGCTGTCGTCGCGGTAGCGGTCCTTGATCTGCCACCACTTCTTGCCGGTGCGTTCGATCTCGACATTGCCGATGTCGGCCTCCCATTCGGTCTCGGTATCGGGCACCTGCGCCCACAGCTTGTCGTCGTAAGGGTGCTTCGGCGCATGTCCGTGACTGCAGTCCACATCGGGCAAGCGCGCGACGCCGTCGAAGCCATTGCGTGACGCTTTCAAATACTCGGCCGCGGCCTGAAAGGTCTTGACCCGCGCTTCGTCCGTCTGCATATCGCTGAAGCCACCGGCCGCCGACAGCCAGTCCGTGAGGAGGGTGTCGAAGCGGTACGGCGTGCTGTTGAGCATCACCGTGTCGGGGCCGCGAATCCCCAACTCCTTCATGTAGAACAGCGACAGCAGCGCGATCATCGTGCCCTGGCTGTGGCTGACGATGTTGATCGGTTCGCGCGGGTGGCCCTCCCGAATTTCCTTGACCAGGAAAGCCAGCCGGCGTGCGGCATGCACGTAGTACATGCGGTCCGGGCAATCGACCAGTTGGCGGCCCAGCACCGGGTTGAGCTTGTTGACATCGATCTTCAGGGTGTGAGCCAGCACCTTGACGCGAAAGCCCTCAGGCAACCAGCACGAAGTCAGACTGCCGGAGCCGTTCTGGAAAGGGCCGCCGCCCCAGGTGCCGTCTTTGCGGAGAGGATTGCCGTAGGTGTCGCGCCAGACTTCGCTGTGGCGCGTGTCTCTGGTATCGAATTTCTTGGGATCGCCGACGAGTCTGCGACGCTGCTTTTCCGGGACGCTGTAGCCCCAGTAGAAGGGGATGATGGGGGACCGAATGCGTTCCCCATCTGCCGTATTTTTAAGTCGATGCATCCTGTTTGGGTCAGAGCGCAGCGGCTCCAAATCTTCTCGCCCGAGGCGCTTGTTAAGGCCATTCGCAAATTGCTGAGCTGCATCGCTGTACCACTCTCCTTCACTGTTCACACCGTGAACAAATATGATGGTTGCAGGCATCAAATCAGGGATGGCAAAACCGTGCGTAGGCTCTTCGCGTTGCTTAACTTGGCCGCTGGCACGGCATTCCAGCCATGTTGCTTTGCCGGTCTGGAGCTTCACGGACAGGAGATCAGCGTTGACAAGATCATCCATGGTCATTCCTTCCCGTTCGGGATACAGCGAAATTTGGTGTCTAAAGGCGCTTTTCGAGGACTCGGAAGAAATCCCCGCGGCTGATCCTTCCAGTCCTTTATGCCGAACTTCTCTTTCGTGATGTCAACCATTGACGCGACCTTATGGCCGCCTATCGAAGAAACCGCATAGGCATTCGATCCGGACAACGTGAGCGGACTATTCGAGACAGATGGTCCACCACCGCCAAGCTTCCAAGTCCTGCCCGCATCCGTCGAGTAAGGTAACCACGACCCACCGCAGTTGTAGCAACTGCCGCCGCCTTCGATGGTTGGACCCACGAGGTAGTCGGTGTTCGCGGCATCGATAACGAGGTCAACACCGCCGAGTTGATTGAGCCCCATGACCAGGGTGTGAATGCCCAGCGTAGTGTCGGTATAGAAAATCCCAGCCCGATAGCATGCCGCGCCTTCGCGAGGCACCACTTCAAAGAACCGGTTCTCATCGATCCGGTACGCCACCTGCGACGCGGCGACGGGGCCTTTGTAGGGCGGTGGCAACTTGGCGCCTAGGATGGGCACACCAGGGTACGGGCCTGTGCCTACGCAGCCCGCGAGCAGACCGATGCCGCATGCGAGCAATAAAGATCTGAACACTCGACGGACGGAAGAGTTCGACGGGCATTCCAGCCATGTTGCTTTACCGGTGACAAGCTTTACTGGCGAAAGGTCGGCATTGACGAGATCATTCATGGTCATTCCTTCCCGTTCGGAATACAGCGAAATTTGGTATCCAGCGGCGCTTTGCGGGGATGCGGAAGAAAACCATCCGGCTCGTACTTCCAGTCCCTGATGCCAAACTTGTCTTTTGTGATATCTACCGACGATGCAACCTTCTGGCCTCCAATTGAAGAAGCCGCATAGGCATTCGATCCGGACAATGTGAGTGGACTGCTCGGGGAAGTTGGCCCACCATCGCCGAGCTTCCACGTCCTGCCCGCATCCGTCGAGTAAGGCAACCACGACCCACCGCAGTTGTAGCAACTGCCGCCGCCCTTAACGGGGGGGCCGACGAGGTAGTCGGTATTCGCAGCATCGATGACGAGGGCAACACCGCCAAGCTGATTGAGCCCCATCACTTCGGTATGAATCCCCAAGACCTTGTCGGTGTAGAAAATATCTGCTTGATAGCAAGCCGCGTCCTCGGTTGGCACCACTTCGAAGAACCGGTTCTCATCGATCCGGTACGCCACCTGCGAAGCGGCGACGGGACCTTTGTAGGGCGGTGGCAACTTGGCGCCGAGGATCGGTACGCCAGGGTACGGGCCTGTGCCGACGCAGGCGCCGAGCAATGCAATGGCGAACGTGATCAGCAGTTTCTTGAGTGTCGAATGAATCTTCGTCTGCCTATTTGATTTGTTCATGAGAGCAATACGCCTCAGCGCTTCACATTCAAAGTCACGTCTTTCTTCAGCTTTGCCGTCGCGTCTCCCCCGCTCTCGTCTTTCAATATCTCGCCCGACCCTTTGGCCGCGTGGAACTTGCGCTTCGGTGTGGTGCTGCTTTGCCCGTCTTGACGGTGCAGCAGCAACTGCTCCACTTGGTTCTCCCGCTCCGCCTTGAAGAACTTGGGGAAGCTCACAGGCAATGTGGCAGGCCCGACAAACACCGCATCGGCTGAATGCACGGTGAACACGCTGGTCATGCCAAAGGTCACATTGCCCGCTTCCATGCGCATGTAGGTGCCGTCCTCCAGTGCCAGGGTGATGCTCTTCTTGGCATTGACCACCACGTCCTCTTCGGTGGAGCTGAGGTGCAGGCGCTTTTGCGAGGTGATTTCGGCGCTGTTGTGTTGCGCCTGCACGATGACCTTGCCTTCGCTGGCAATGTTTCGGATGTCGCCCTTGTGGGCGAATTGCTCGATGTCCTTGCCGGCGGCGTGCAAGATGGACTTGTCGGCGTAGTGCTGCTGGTTGTTGCCGGCGACGGTGTCGATGTTGACGCCGGCGTATTGCGTCAGGTCTTGTGGCGTGCCCAGCGCCAACCCTGCCGCGCCGCTCAGGCCCATCACGGGTTGACCGCCTCCGGCCTTGCCCTTGGCATCGCCTTCGTTGCTGGCGCCGTGGCCGAGCGCGTCGATGGCCTGGCTCAATTTTTCTTGCGGGTCGGTGTCGCGCTTTCCGCCCTCGCATCGTGCGGCGACCTTGTCGAGATCCTTGGCGATGAAGAGGGCCTGCTCCAGGCAGCGCACCAGTTCGTCGCGGCTCAGCATGCCGCCGACGGCCTGAGTGCGACCGTCAGTGGAAAGCAGCAGGCCTTTCTCGGAACGCACCGCACCCCATCCATCGGTACGCAGCTCGAACCCTTCGCCTCTGGCGTCCTTCCGCCCCGCGTTGTCTTCCACCCGCGTGATGTGCCCCATGCTCAGCGAACTGTGTTGGTGATCCGACTTGAGCTGAATTTGAATCTTCGTGGCGGTATCGTCCATCACCAGGTGGTTGCTGCGTCCTGCCGCGCTGTTGCCGCCGTCTTTGGTCAGTTCCCTGCTGCGAAAACCCGATAGCGCGCTTTGGTCCGGCAATGCCCACGGCGGCAGGTTCATCTGGTTGTGAACCCGCCCCGTGCAGATCGGAAGGTCCGGGTCGCCGCCGTAGAAGTCGACGACCACCTCTTGCCCGATTCGCGGCAAGTGCACGCCACCCAATTGGTTGCCGGCCCACGGACTGCTCACGCGAAGCCAGCAAGTGGCGTGCTGGTTCTTCTGTCCGATCCGGTCCCAGGGAAAATGGACCTTGATGCGGCCGAGACTGTCGGTCCAGAGGTTCTCGCCTTCAGGGCCGACGACGAGCGCGGGCTGAGGCCCACCGGTCAGCGGCTTGGCTCTCGTTGCCGCCGGACGCAAGGTCTGGGTGACCGGATGCGCCGTGAAGTCCACCTGCACCTGCCAGCGTTGCTGCCGATCGCGGATGGCGTCTTTGCTCTGGCTGTCCTGCGCGACGTCTTCGATGACGAAGCGCGTCTGAAGGATCAGGTACTCGACATTGGCCGCCTGCCGGGGATGGTTCTGCAGCCTGAAGGTGCAGCCCGGCACCATGCCGCGAAGATTGCCGCTGGCTTCAGCGCGATCTCCATGCGTGCGCAGTGCCTGCATGCGCAGCAGCGCCAGAAGGCGGCCTTCTCCCAAGGCGTCGTTCGATTGCGCAGCGCCGGCGCCCGGCTGTGCATATTGACTGCCCGCACTGCCTGGCGCGGCGGCATGCCATTGAAAGACCTCGCCGTTCGCCTGGCCGGTCGGCCTCGGATCCTTCCGGCTCGCAGACAGGTTTGCCTTGGGCCGGGCGTAGTCGTAGTCGGTGGTGCTGTACTGGCCACTGGTCAGATGGCTCGCGGGCACGAAGCTGCTGATGTACTCGGAGTCGACTTTCCATCCGGGCGCGTGGTAATCCAGGGCGCGGTACGCCGCGCTGTCGTTGGGCTGGTAGCTGCCCATCGCATCGCTGAGCACGGGCCGGTGCTTGCCATCAGCGTGGGCAAAGTGGTAGCTGATGCCCCATTCCTGGCACAGGCGCTCGAAGAAGGCGAAGTCGCTTTCGTTCCACTGCGTCTGAAAGTCTCGGGCGGGATAGGTTTCGAAGAGGCGCTTGTCGACCGGAAAACCATAGTCGGAGAGCAGTTCGTCCAGGATCTCGACAACGGTCTTGTTTTGAAATATTTTGCAGTCGGTAGACAAGGTTGCCAGGTGCAACCAAGGCCGAAGGGTGAGCTTGTACTGAACGTGCCGCCCTTCTTCCCCCCAGAGTGCCGCATCGGTGATGAGCGCGTTGATCTGCCGGGAGCCCGCGCCGATATGGTCGGTACTGGCGCCGATTGAACCCGCCACGAGCACCCCCGCGCCATCCAGTTCGATGATGCAACTGATCTCGCGCCCGATGAAGTTGTCGAGGTTGAAGTCCGCTGCGCCGATAGAGCCGAAGTTGAGCGCATCGGGCGTCTTCAGCAACAGCTCATAGGCGAAAAGATTATTGATGCCTTCCAGGCCCGACAGGCGGACCGGCTCGAGGGCCGACGTGCCCGCGACAACGGGAATAGCCGCGCTGACGATGGTCAGCGCGTGTGACGGTGCTTGCATAAAACTCCCCGAAAACCATTCGACGCACTCCCCGCTATATGCTGCGGATGTGGATGCGATCCGGGACGATTATGCGATCAGTCGCCCACGCGCAGCGAAGATCCTCGCACCACCAGCTCCCCCGGCAGCAACAACTGCCGCGGTGCCGAATCAAGCCCCTTCAACCGCTCGATCAAACAATTCGCTGCAGTGCGGCCGATCTCGTCGGTCGGCTGCGAGATGGTGCTGAGTCCCGGCCCGATCAACGAGGCCCAGTCCGGGTCGTCGAATCCCACGAAGCCGATGTCGCGTCCGAACTGCAGATCGAGCCGCGCCATCGCCTGCGCCACGCGCAGCGTGACGACTGCGTTGCCGGCAATGACTGCGGCACCTTTGCCAGAAGTTGTTCGCTGACCCCGCATGGCGCGCTTGCGCAGTGCACGCAGTGCTTCGTCGAGCGCTGCACCTCCATCTCCTACGCTCTCGAAGACTTCTCCCGCTACCTTCGGCTGATGCGCGGTCATGCAGGCGCCGAAAGCCGCTGTGCGCTCGCGCCGTGAACTCACGCCCTTCGACGGTTCGGTGATGTAAAGCAATTCGCGATAGCCGCCATCGACCAGATGCCTGCAGGCAGCTCGCATCGCAGAACGGTTGTCGAGCGAGACGAAGTCGGTGTGCATGCCCGCGTGCCGACGGTCGACCAGCACCGCCGGTTTGCCATGCAGCGCATCGGCATCGACCAGACCCGCGCCGCGGCCCAACGTATTGAGGATGAAGCCATCGACCTGGTACCCGGCCAGTGCATCGATCGCCTCGCGCTCCCGATCGACGTCGTTGCCCAGGTTGAACAGCATCACGAGGTAGCCAGCGTCCTGACAGGCCTTCTCTGCGCCGCGCAACACCGCCACCGAATAGGGGTTGGTGATGTCCGCGACGATCAGGCCGATGAGGCGCGAACGACCGCGGCTCAGCGCTTGCGCCATCGGGCTCGGCGAATAACCGAGCGCGGCGATGGCGGTTTCGACGCGCGTCGCGATGTCGGGGCTCAGCAATCGTTCGCGGTGATTCAGAAAGCGCGAGACCGTCGCTTTCGAGACGCCCGCCGCCGCTGCCACATCGGCGATGGTGGATTTGCCGGGGCGCTGCAAGGAAGCCTTTGCGTTCAACCTGCTGCCGTGTCGTACGCGGCAGTCGGCTGCTCCCCCGCCAACGCCTGCAGCAAGTTGGTAGTGGCCAGCGCAGCCATCGCGTGTCGCGTCTCGTGCGTGGCCGAGCCGATGTGCGGCAATGGCGTGACGCGCGGATGCGTGCGCAGCGGTGAATCGAGCGGCAGTGGTTCTTTCGCGAACACATCGAGCCCGGCTGCACGAAGGCTGCCTTGATCGAGTGCGGCCAGCAACGCGGCCTCATCGACCGTTGCGCCGCGGCCCACATTGATGAAAGCCGCACCCGGCTTCATGCGTGCGAAGAACTTCGCATCGATCATCCCGCGCGTTGCATCAGACAAAGGCAGCATCGCCAGCACGATGTCCGACTGCGCGAGCAGCGCATCGAGCGGCGCGTGGGTGGCGCGGCCTTGAAGTTCCGGTGCTTGCGTAGCAAGGTCGACCGCGCGGCGCGAGTGATACAGAACCGGCATGCCGAAGCCGAGCGCCGCACGACGCGCCACCGCTTGACCGATGCGCCCGAAGCCTAGAATGCCGAGCGTCTTGCCGTGCACGTCGTAGCCGAACAGGTCTTCGCCCACGCTGCTCTTCCATTGCCCATCGCGCACCAGATTCGCCAGCTCGACCACACGCCGTTGCGTGGCCATCAACAACACGAACACCGTGTCCGCCACGGTTTCCGTGAGCACGCCGGGTGTGTGGCACAGCACGATGCCGCGCGCATTCAGCTCGGCCAGCGGGTAGTTGTCGACGCCGACCGAAATGCTGGAAATCACCTCGAGTCGCGGTGCTGCATCGAGCAGCGCCGCGTCGACCGGATGGCTGGCGCCGATGAGTCCGTGCGTCGTCGGCAGCGCGGCGTTGAACACGTCGGGCAGCGTGCGCGGATCGGCCACCGTCACTTCATGCGCCGCTCGCAGACGAGCCAGTTGATCATCGGGCAGATCGCGAAACACCAATACGTTCTTGCGCGTCATAGTCACTGTCACAGTCCTGCCTCATTGAGTTGTGCCCGCGTCGGCAGGCCTTCGGTATCGCCCAGCACCTGCACCGCGCGCGCGCCGATCCAGGCGCCGCGACGGACGGCCTCCGGCACGCTCTTGCCTTCGAGCAGCGCGCTGACGACACCAGCGGCAAAGCCGTCGCCGGCGCCTACGGTGTCGATCACTTCCGCCACGGGAAAACCTTCGATGCGGCCCGTGCCGACCACGTCACTGTCGTAGTAAGCGCCCTCAGCACCGAGCTTGACCACGACCAGCTTCGCGCCGAGCCGGCGATAGAACTTAGCGATGGCCTCGGGCTCCGTTTCGCCGGTCAGCAGCGAGCCTTCTTCCAAGCCTGGCAAGACCCAGTCGGCACGCGACGCAAGCTCGTTGATCCAATACCGCATGGCCTCGGTCGAAGTCCAGAGCGTCGGCCGCAGGTTAGGGTCGAAAGAGATGGTGCGGCCTGCCGCGCGCATGACGTCCATCGTTTTCAGCGCAGCTTGCAGGCTCGTGTCGGAGATGGCGGCGAAGACGCCGGTGGCGTGCAGATGTCGCGCCGATCGCAGCCATGCCTCGTCGACATCGGCCGGCCCCATCTGGCCCGCAGCCGAACCCTTGCGGTGGTACTCGACCGGCGGATCGCTGCCGTCGGTCACACGACCTTTGAACTGAAAGCCGGTGCGCTGTGCTGCGTCGCAAATCACATGCGAACAATCGATGCCCTCGCCCTTCATGGCGGCAATCAGGTAGCGCCCCATCGAATCGGTGCCGAGCCGGCTGGCCCAGCCGACCTTGAGTCCGAGGCGCGCCAAACCAATGGCCACGTTGGTTTCGGCGCCGGCGGTACGCTTGTAAAAAGACTCGGCGTTCTCGAGGGGACCGGGCCGGTCGGCGACCAGCAACAGCATCGCTTCCCCGAACAGCGCGACATCGAACAGCGCGATGTCGAGGGCAGCGTCTGTCATGCGGATTCCAGTGCGCTCACAACGCGCGGACGAACGCGATCTGCTCGCGCGCCACGGCCAGCAGGTCGTCGCCCATCAGCGGGTATTCGATGGCGCGCGGCACATCGGCTGGCAAGACCCGGAACAGCGCACGCCAGGGTGCTGCGGATTCAGCGAGCGGCACCGCCACCCACTTCGCAGGCAGCCGTTGCACGCCTTTGCAATGGACATAGCGCACGCGTTTGCCGAGCGCCTTGGCCGCCTCGATCGGACACTCACCGACGTAATGCCAGTTGCCCATGTCGAATGTCATTCCGAGTGAAATGCCGGCGCTCTCCGCCGCATTGAAGAAGGTCATCAAGGCCGGCAGCGAACCCGCCGACACGGTCTGGTCGTTCTCGATCAGGAGCTCGATGCGCGTCTCGGACAACTGCACCTTCAGGCCCCACAGCGATCCGTGCGAGCTGGCCCGAAAGTCACCGATCGACATCTTCAACCGCTTGGCACCGAGTGTGGTCGCTGCCGCGATGCCGCGACCCAGCGCGGCGCTGTCGAGCCAGCCGCCCTCGGCCCACAAACCTTCAGGACTGGAATACACAGAAGCCAGCCCCGCCAGCGCAGGCAATTCAGTCGCCGCATCGCGCAGCATTTCGCCGCGCACTTCGACCGAGTCCGCACCGGCGGATTTCGCCAACTGGGCGTACCACAACTGACCATGGCGGCCGACTTCGGCAGCGCCGAAAGACGACAGTGAAACGAGAACGGTGGACATCAATGCGCCTGATTCGAGCTGAGGATCTGTCCAAGAAACTGCTTGAGCTTTTCGTTCTTCGGATTGCCGAAGAATTCGGCGGGCGGCGCTTGTTCGAGAATCTTGCCGTCGGCCATGAAGATCACACGGTCGGCCACGCTGCGGGCAAAGCCCATCTCGTGCGTGACGCACAGCATCGTCATGCCGTCGTCGGCCAGGCTGATCATGGTGTCGAGCACTTCCTTGACCATCTCGGGGTCGAGCGCAGAGGTCGGCTCGTCGAACAACATGATCTTCGGCGTCATGCAGAGCGCGCGCGCAATCGCCACGCGCTGCTGCTGGCCACCCGACAACTGGCTCGGGTACTTGTGCGCCTGCTCGGGGATGCGCACGCGCGTGAGGTACTTCATCGCGACCTCCTCGGCTTGCGGCTTCGTCATGCCGCGCGAGCGCATCGGCGCCAGCGTGCAGTTTTGCAAAATCGTCAGGTGCGGGAACAGGTTGAACTGCTGGAACACCATGCCGACCTCGGCCCGCACCGCATCGACGTTCTTGCCGCCGGCCGTGAGGTCGATGCCGTCGACGACGATCTTTCCCTTTTGCACGGTCTCGAGCCGGTTGATGCAACGAATCAGCGTCGACTTGCCCGAGCCCGAAGGCCCGCACACCACGATGCGCTCACCCTGCTTCACGTCGAGGTCGATGTCGGTCAGCACCTGGAAAGTGCCGTACCACTTGTTGACCGCTTCGATGCGGATGATCGAATCGACCGCCATCACTGCATCTTCGGCAGATCGACGCCCAGCCATTTTCTATACAGCTTGTTGAGTTCGCCGTTTGCGGTGTTTCGCGCAACGAACTCGTTCAGGTTCTTCAGCAGATCGTCTTGCCCGAGTCGCATGACGATGCCCATGAATTGCTGGCGCACCACGAATTTCTCTTCGAATGTGTTGGCAGGCACACGCTTGGCAATTTGCGCTGCAACGGTGGTTGGGCAGCCGATGGCGTCGACCTGGCCCGAGATCAGCGCCTGCATGGCCGAAGCATCGTCGTCGAAGCGGCGGATCTCGGTACCTTCAGGTGCCACTGCCGACAGCGCCACGTCCTGCGTACTCGCACGCGCCACGCCAACGCGAATCCCCTTCAGATCGGCTGCGCTCTTGATGGGTGATTTGACCGACCCGTAGAGAACGATGGTCGCGGCCGAATATGGCGACGAAAACTGAACCTGCTTCGACCGTTCGGGCGTGATGGCGAGCACGGCGACCAACACATCGACCTTGTTGGTCAGGACATAGGGAATGCGGTTCGGGCCGGTCACCGTCACGGTGTTGACCTTGACGCCCCAGTCCTTGCCAAGCAACTTGGCCACGTCGGCGTCATAGCCATCGGGCTGATTCTGGACGTCGGTGGTCGCATACGGCGGTACGTCGACCATCACCCCGATGGTGATCTCGCCCTTCTTCTTGATATCGGCCATGGACTGGGCAAAGGCGAGCGGAGAAAAAGCGACAAGCGCGGCGCCAAGACCCAATGCGGCCATGGCACCCGTCAAAGCACGGCGAAAAATAGGATGGGACATTCGTTATCTCCTAGGTATGTGAATGTGATTGGACTGGGAATCAGCGCGTGAAAGTACGGGCACCCCGGCGCTCGATGCGAGCCGCCAGCAGCGAAAGCGGCCAGCAGATCGCAAAGTAGATGACCGCCACGACCGAGAAGACAACGAGCGGCTGGAAAGTCGCACTGTTGATGATCTGGCCGGCGCGCGTGATCTCGGTGAAGCCGATGATCGCGGCCAGCGATGTGCCTTTGATGATCTGCACCAGGTAGCCAACCGTAGGCGCCAAAGCGATCTTGAATGCCTGCGCCAACACGACGTCGCGCATGCGGGCGACGTACTTCAGGCTCAACGCTTCGGCCGCTTCACGCTGACCGCTCGGTACCGCCTCGATGCAGCCGCGCCAGATCTCGCCGAGGAAGGCGGCGCTGTTCAGGATCAGTGCGACACCTGCGGCGATCCACGGGTTGATGTCGAAGCCGAGCACCGGAGCGCCGAAGAAGATCAGGAACAGTTGCAGCAGCAGCGGCGTGCCCTGAAAGATCTGGATGAACACCGTCGACCCGCGGCGCGCCGCCATCGAGTCCGACGTGCGCATCAACGCGATGATCAGGCCCAGAACGGCGCCTCCGATGAAGGCGATGAGCGACAAGGCCAGCGTCCAGCGCGCCGCCTCGAGGATGAACATGAATTCGGGAAAGCCGAAGGTACGCATGGTCGTGGTGCCCCTGCCTTACCGGCGGTCCGGATAGTTGAGCGTGCGCTGATAGATCAGCTTGAACAACGCCGAGAAAGCGAGCGCCAGCAGCAGGTAGATCGCAGCCACGACGATGTAGATCTCGAAGCTGCGAAAGGTCTGCGACTGCAGGTTGGCGGCGACAGAGGTGAGGTCGTCCGCCGAGATCACCGACACCACCGCCGAACTCAGCATCAGCAAAATGAATTGGCTGGTGAGCGCCGGGTAGATCGCCTTCAACGCCGGCTTGATGATCACGAAGCGAAAGATTTCCCACGCCTTCAGGTTGAGCGCGCGGCCCGCTTCGATCTGCCCCTTGGGAATCGACTCGATGCCGGCGCGAATAATCTCGGTCGCATAGGCGCCGAGGTTGACCACCATCGCCACCAGCGCGGCGGTTTGCGGCGACCAGCGCAGCCCGATGGCCGGCAGCGCGAAGAAGAAGAAAAAGAGCTGGACGAGGAAAGGCGTGTTGCGAATGACCTCGATGTACGCATTGATCACGAAGCGCAGCCAGCCCGGACCCGAGGTCTTGCCCCAGGCACAGAAAATCGCGACGACCAAGCCGAGCACGGTTGCGATCAGCGACAGCTGGATGGTGATCCAGGTGCCCTTGAGCAGCAGCGGCCATGCCGCGAACACTGCATCGAACTGGAATTGATAGTTCACTCGTGCGACCCGCGTGCGACGGGTTTCGTTTCAACGAAGCGGATTGTATGAAACCGGTTTCAGACGACCATCAGGGATTGCCCTAGTCACCCGTCGGCGTGACGGGGCACACAGGCCTAGACTCGCGAACGCCCCTAGACACAGACGAGACCGAACCCATGCCACACACGCCCATCCGCCTGAATTTTCCCGCCCGTCGCTGGGCTGCCCACGCGAGCGCAGCGGCTTTCGCCTTGGTCGGCCTCGCGGCCTGCGTGGCGCCGCCCGCGCGAGGACCGGACCAGCCGACACTCTCACCGGACCGCGTCGCGCAGATCGTCGCCAGTCCCGACCGAAGCGAAGCGGACCGCCGCAACGACGCACGACGCAAGCCGCAGGAAATGCTGGCTTTCATCGGCGTGTATCCCGGCATGGTGGCGCTGGACCTGAGCGCCGCCGGGGGCTACACGACCGAACTCATCGCGCGCGCAACGGGCCCGACCGGCCGCGTCTACGGGCAGAGCCCGCCGCGTCCGCCGAGCAGTCGGCCCGCGCAACCGGAAGGCGCTACCGGGCCCATGCCAGCAGCCGTTGCAGGCGCCGCGCCGCGGCCATCACCGATGGCGCTGGCAGAACGCGCAAAGAACCCGAATGCGTCCAACATCGTGGCAATCGTCCGGCCGTTCGAGGACCCCGTGCCACCAGAACTCGCATCGAACGGACTGGACCTGGTCACGCTGATGTTCAACTACCACGACTTCGGTCATATGGGCGTCGACCGCGCGGCGGTCAACCGCGCCGTCTTCGCTGCCCTGAAACCCGGCGGCGTCTACGTCATCGCCGACCACGCGGGGCGGCCGGGTACGGGCATTTCAGAAGCGGGCACGCTGCATCGCATCGAAGAGAGCTTCCTGCGTAACGAGGTCGAGCAGGCCGGATTCAGGTTGGCCGCCGAGGGCAACTTCATGCACAACCCAGCCGACGCACGCGACAGCAACACGCCACCGCCACCGCAATCCAAGGACGAGTTCGTGCTCAAGTTCGTCAAGCCCTGAAAGGTGCAGAGCCAAGGCGCCACAACGTCTCCTTTCAGAACCCTGTTCCAGAACGTTTCTGCGAGGCGCTAAGGCGACCCGCTCTAAGGGAAAGTCCTTGAGACCGTCTGCGGGCAGCGTTGAACAATGGACCCGTTGACCTCGCCAACATCCAAAACAACATCGAAGGCACTTGACATGGCACGACGTACTGCTTTGCTTTATTCACGCGCATTGCGCAACCGCTGGCTTCCGGTCGCGCTCACGCTGTGCGCAACCGGCGGCGTATCGACGCTGGCGGTGGCGGCCGACACCATCAAGATCGGCGTGATCGCCGAGGCGCAGGCCATTGCCGGCGCGTCCATCCCGCAGGCAGCGCAACTGGCCGCCGACGAGATCAACGCCAAAGGTGGCATCGACGGGCGAAAGATCGAACTCGTCACTTACGACGACCACAGTTCCTCCGCCGATGCGGTGCGTGCGTTCCAGCGCGCGGTGAGCGAAGACAAGGTGGTGGCCGTGATCGGCAGCTACATCAGCGAAGTGGTGCTGGCGCTCGAGCCCTGGGCGGCGCGCCTGAAGACGCCCTTCATCACGCCAGGCGCCGCCTCCAACGAGATCAGCCTGAGCGTGCACAAGGACTACGAGAAGAACAAGTACACCTTCCACGGCTACCTGACCTCGGATGCGCTGGCCAACTCGGTCTGCGATGCCGCCAAGGACGTGCTGGTCGATGGCATGCACATGAAGACGGCAGTGATCATGAGCGAAGACGCAGCGTGGACCAAGCCGCTCGATGTCGCCTACGAGGCCTGTCTGCCGAAGGTCGGGCTGAAGGTGCTCGACCACATCCGCTTCTCCCCGGACACCACCGACTTCACGCCGATCTTCAACAAGATCGAAGGCGTCAAACCGGACGTCATCATCACTGGCATCTCGCATGTGGGGGTTCAGCCGACGGTGCAATGGAAGACGCAGGAGGTGCCGATTCCGATGTTCGGGATCACCTCGCAGGCCTCCAGCAGCACGTTCTGGAACGATACCAACGGGGCGGCCGCGGGCGTTGTTTTGCAGGCGGTGTCGGCACCTGACGCACCGATGACGCCGAAGACGATTCCCTTCGCCGATGCCTTCAAGAAGCGCTTCGGCAACTTTCCTTCGTACGCCGGATACACCTCGTACGACGAGGTCTACTTCATTGCCGATGCCATTCATCGCGCCGGCTCGACCGATGCAGACAAGTTGGTCGCGGCACTCGAAAAAACCGATTGGGAGGGCACGATTGGTCGCGTCCAGTTCTACGGTCAGGCCGATACATTCACCCACTCCATCAAGTACGGCAAGGGCCTGATCACCGGACTGATGTCGCAATGGCAGGACGGCAAGCAGGTCACGGTGTGGCCGAAAGAGCTCGCGAAGGGCAAGCTCAAGTTCCCCGCTTTCGTCAAGCTGAACGCCAGCAACTAGCCGAGGCGATCCCGCCGCCGATGCCGATGCCCGTGCCGGTGCAAAGGCGGGCGGTTCGCAAGCTGGGCGTCACGCGCCCAATTGCACGGTTCACTATTTTTTCCGCTCATTACCCAGACCAGCCGGTCACGGCGGTCCACGCTCCATGACTGCCCTTCAAATTCTGATAGATGGCTTTGCCATCAGTGCGCTCTATGCCCTAGGCGCGACCGGCTTCACCCTGATCTTCGGTGTCTCCGGCGTACTTAACCTGTCGCACGGCGCGATCATGGTGTCGGCGGCGGTGGCCGCATGGGCGGCCGGGAACGTGCTTCACCTCGACAGCTATGCGGGCGCGCTGGTCGGTCTGGCCACAGCGCTGCTGGCTGCTTTGGCGACCTACTTCCTGATCGTCAAGCCGATCCAGCGCTCCAAGCGGATTGCGACCGAAGAGAAAGAGATCTTCATCCTCACCGCCACCTTGCTGTGGGGAATCATGCTGCAGGAGCTGGTGGCGTATTTCTTCACCAACAACGCCAAGACCGTGATGCCGATCGTCGAAGGCGTGATCTCGATCCTGGGCGTGAGAACACCGAAGAACGAGATCTTCACCGCCATCGTCTGCTGGGGCGTGATCGGCATGCTCTGGCTCTTCGTCAACCGCACGAAGATGGGCAAGGTGGTGCTGGCGGCTTCGATGAATCCACGCGGCGTGACACTGCTGGGCCATGAACTGACGCAGGTGTACATCGTGGTCTGGGCCATCTACGGCCTGCTCGCGGGGATTGCCGGCGTGCTGCTCGGCATGTTCCTCGGCGTCAGCTCGTACAGCGTCGGGCCGCTCACCGCGAGCGCCTTTTCGATCGTAGTGTTGGGCGGCCTGGGCAGCGTGTCCGGCTCGCTCATCGCCGCCTACGTGGTCGGCTATCTCGAAACCATGACGGCCTACCTGATCTCGCCGGCTTACCGCACGGTGCCGGCGCTGCTGCTGCTGATCGTCGTGATGTACATCAAGCCGCAAGGTCTGCTAGGGCGGCGTGCGTCATGAGAGCGCTCGTGACATCGCGCTTCTTCTGGATCACGCTCGGGATCCTGGTGGTCGCCGCCACGTTGCCATGGTACGTGTCGGCCTACATCCTCGGCTTGCTGACGGTCGCCTACTATTTCGGCGTCTTCGCGATGAGCTGGGACCTGCTGTTCGGGTTTGCCGGCGAGGTCAATTTCGGCCCGACCTTTTTGATCGGCGTCGGTGCGTACACGGCCGGCATCCTCAACCACCAATACGGCCTGTCGGTGTATCTCTGCATCGCTTGCGGTGCCGCCGCTTCCGTGCTGGCTGGCTTCGTGCTGGCGTTGCCGGCGCTGCGTTTGCGCGGGCCCTACTTCGGACTCACGACGCTGGTGGCGGTGCTGATCCTGCAGAACTTCGTGGTCGTCTTTGCCGACCTGACCGGTGGCGAGATCGGCCTCACGATCCCGGATGTGCTGACCATCGACGCCGGTGCCAACTACTGGATCGCGCTGGGCTTCATGGCCGTCAGCGGCGCCATCCTGTATGGGCTGGCGCAATCACCCGTCGGCCTGATCCTGCAGGCCAGCGGCCAAGACCCGGTGCAGGCCGGTGCGTTGGGCTTCAACATCGTCAAGCACAAGCTCGCCGCGTTCATCGTCAGCGCCTTTTTCTCCGGGCTGGCGGGCGCCTTGCTGGTGTTCTACATGGGCACGGCCTCGGTCAGCACGGTGGTCGACGTGGCGGTCGGTGTCCAGGTGATCGTGGCCGCGGTGCTGGGCGGACGCCGCACCGTGCTCGGTGCGGCGCTGGGTGCGGTGTTCCTGATCGTGGCCGGCGAGTTCCTCCGGCCGGCCGGCGAGTTGGCGACCTTCATCGTCTCGGCCGTCGCGCTATTGGCCATCCTTTTCTTCCCGAACGGCTTCCTGGGTTCCGTGCTGTCGCGAGGCACCCGATCGTGACACGCACCATGACCGCAGCGGTGCCGCAACCCCTCCTCCAGGTCCGCAAGCTGACCAAGCGCTTTGGCGGCCTGATCGCCGTCAAGGACCTGAGCTTCGACCTCGCGGCCGGCGAAATCCTCGGGCTGATCGGGCCGAACGGGTCGGGCAAATCGACCGCCATGAAAAGCATCATGGGGATCGAGCGCCCGACCGATGGCCAGGTGCTGTTCCATGGCGACAACCTTGCCGGTCTGCCGGCACACAAGATCGCGCGGCGCGGCTTCGGCATGGTGTTCCAGCACTCGCGGCCGCTGAACCGCCAGACCGTGCTCGAGAACATCATGGTGGCGCTGCTCCCCGACAGCCTGCTGAAGGTGTTTGCCGATCGCTCGCTGAAAGAGCGAGCCGAAAAAATCGCCGAGCGGGTCGGCCTCGGTGCCGTGGTCGACCGGCGCCCACCCACGCTGCCCTTCGCCGACCTGCGGCGCCTCGAACTGGCCAAAGCCATCGCGCGCGATCCGCAAGTCGTGCTGGTCGACGAACCGTTTGCCGGCCTGACGCTCGCCGAGGTCGGCGCCTTCTCCGACCTGATCCGCAGCTTTCGCGACGAAGGCCGCGCCGTGCTGCTGGTCGACCACAACGTCAAGAGCGTGTCTTCGCTGGTCGACCGCGTGCTGGCGATGTACCTGGGCGAAGAGATCGTCACCGGTCGTGCAGAGGAGGTGCTGCAGAACGAGACCGTGCGCCGCGTCTACCTGGGCGGCGCGATCGAGACATCGGCCCGCCCGGAGACCAACTTCGCGGACCAGAGGCCGCTGCTGCAGGTCGAGAATCTCAGTGTTTACTACGGCAAGGCGCAGGCACTCGACACCGTGTCAATCCATGTTCACCGGGGCGAATTCGTATCGGTCGTCGGCCTCAACGGTGCGGGCAAGACGACGCTGTTCAATGCGATCTCGGGCTTTGTGCCCTACGCCGGCGAGATCGTTCGCGACGGTGTCAAGCAGCGCGGCCTGACTCCGGCGCGCATCGCCCGCAGCGGCCTGGTGCAATGCCCCGAGACGCGCGAACTGTTCGGCGAAATGAGCATCCGCGAGAACCTCGACCTCGGCGGCCAGCACCTGCCGGACGTTGAACGGGCTGCACAACTGGCGTGGCTGTTCGAGCTCTTTCCGATCCTGCAGTCGCGCCAGACGCAGATGGCACAAACCCTGAGCGGTGGGGAACAACAGATGCTGGCCATCGGCCGTGCCCTGATGATGAAGCCGGAAATCCTGATCCTCGACGAGCCCACGCTCGGCCTGGCGCCGGTGATCCTGGAGCAGCTGTCCAAGGCGCTCGAAAAACTGCGTCAGACCACACCGATCACCGTGCTGCTGGGTGAGCAGAACGTGACCTTTGCGTTGCCGCATGCCGACCGTGTCTATGTGCTGGAGCACGCGCGCATCGTCTGGGAGGGTGACCCCGCGCGCTTCGCCAAAGAGGCGGGCGCGAACTACCTGTAACGGGCTGCGCGGTCGGCCTGAAGCTCAGGCAGTCAGGGCACGGCACACGGCCGCCGTCACGCTGCGCGTTGTCGCTTGGCCGCCAAGGTCTGGCGTGTGCTCGCCGGTCGCAGTGGTCGCCTCGATGGCATGCATCAGCCGCTGTGCCGCCCTGGCTTCGCCGAGGTGCTCCAGCATCATGACGACCGACCAGAACGTCGCGATCGGATTGGCGATGCCCTTGCCGGTGATGTCGAAAGCCGAGCCATGGATAGGTTCGAACATCGAAGGAAACTGTCGTGAAGGATTCAGGTTGGCGGTCGGCCCGATGCCCAGACTGCCCGACAACGCGGACGCCAGGTCCGACAGGATGTCGGCATGCAGGTTGGTTGCCACCATCACGTCGAGCGAGTCCGGCTTCAACACCATGCGGGTGGTCGCCGCGTCCACCAATTCCCGGTCGACCCTGACCGTCGGGTAGTCGCGTGCAACCTCAAAGAAGATCTCGTCCCACATCACCATGCCGAAGCGCTGCGCGTTCGACTTGGTGACCAGCGTCAGATGACGGCGCGGCCGCTGACTCGCCAGCTCGAAAGCGAAGCGGTGGATTCGCTCCACGCCGACGCGCGTGAACACGGCCGTCTCGGTTCCGACTTCGATCGGCAAGCCGCGGTGCGCCCGGCCGCCGTGCCCTGCGTACTCGCCTTCAGAGTTCTCGCGGACGATGACCCAGTCGATGTCGTCGCCTTTGTCCAACGGACTGCTGACGCCGGGCAACAGCCGCGCTGGCCGCACATTGGCGTACTGGTCGAAGGCCTGCACGATCGCCAGTCGCAAGCCCCACAGCGACACATCGTCGGGTACGCGCTGGCTGCCCACCGCACCGAAAAGGATGGCGTCGAAAGTCCGCAGTTGCTCCAGCCCGCCGTCGGGAATGTAGTGACCATGCAGCAGGTAGTTCTCGGAGTTCCAGTCGAAGGCCTGGATCGCCACGCCGAAGCCACCGTCGGTCGCGGCGCACACACGCAGTACCTCCAGGCCGGCCTCGATGACTTCGGGCCCGATACCATCGCCGGGAATAGCTGCCAATCTGTAGTCGTGCATGCAAGGCTCCGTATATCGTGCGAAGTCAGCTGACGTGGCTGCGCCAGTTGTGCTGCTGCTTGAAGCCGAGCAGGCGCTTGATCTTCTCGTTGCTCAAGAGCGTTTCGAACTCGCCCAACTCCTTCTTGAGTGGCACCGTCGGATAGAAACGTTTGAGCAACTCGGCGGTCGGCAGGTCGGAAGAGACATCGTCGGCAGCAACATTCATTACCTGAAAACCCAGCCCGTCCGTGTCGACGGCCAGACGCGAAGCCGTCGCAAGGTCGCGCGCATCGATATAGCTCCAGGTAATCCGGCGTCGGAACCCGGGATCCTTGAAGTACTCGGGAAATTTTGCGTACTCGACCGGGTCGATCACGTTGCCGATGCGCAGGCAGTAGATGTCCGAGCCGGTGCGCGCATGGAACGCCTTGGCCGTTGCCTCATTGATGACTTTGGACATGGCGTAGCTGTCCATCGGATCGACCGGGTAGTCCTCGTCCAACGGCAGGTACTCGGGCATGCGGTAACTGTCCGCGAAGACAATGCCGTAGGTGGTCTCGCTCGACGCGATGATCACCTTCTTGATGCCGTACTTGGACGCTGCATCCAGCACGTTGTAGGTGCTCATCACATTGATGCGAAAAACCTCGTTGTCCGGGTGCGTCATGATCCGCGGGATCGCCGCGAAATGAATGATCGCATCGATCGGCTCAGGCTTGATCGAGGGGCTGAATTCGTGGCGCACCGTCGTGCTGCACAGCGCGTTGAAGACCTGGCCCGCGTCGGTCAGATCGGTGATGACGGTGCGCGCCGCCGAGTCCTTGAGCACGGTGCGATCGAGGTTCATCACGCGGTGCCCGTGATCGAGCAGGTCCTTGACGACCCACTTGCCAGCCATGCCGCTGCCGCCTGTCACGATGATATTTTTTGACATGTCGATGCCTTCTTCAGAATGTTGTTGGTCGGTTAAAAAGTAACAAAAGCGGCAGTGGACTCAAACAAGCGTTTCGAGCAAGGCGCGCACCGCCTCCACGCCGCTGCGCGGAGACGACAGCACGGGCACTTTCAGGTCACCGAGCGAGCTGGTCAGTCGCGCCATGGAGGCCTGCGCCAGGACGATGACATCGACCTTGTCCACCAGCGACAGGATAGTCCGTCGGACGACCTCGTCATGTGCCTCGGTCTTGCCTTCGAGCAAAGCCTGGAAGGCGCCCTCGGCCAACCCCTCGCTGATCTCGATCTGTTGGCCGGTCTCCTCGGCCTTGGCCCGGATCAGCCGGATGGTCGGCTCCAGCGTCGTACGGACGGTTGCCACCACACCGATGCGGGGCCCCAGGGCAACGGCGCGTTCGGCCATCCTTTCGTCGATCTTGACGACCGGAATCGAAAGCCCCGCACGCGCAGCCGTGGCCGCTTCCCCTACCGATGAACAGGCATTGAGGATGGCGACTGCGCCCATCTTCTGCCCCTCCTGCATGTAGGTGAGGATGCGGCCGGCAACCGCCTCGGTCAGATGACCTGCTGCGATCACGTCGTTCAGCAGGCTGTCGTCGACGATATTGATCACACGCACGTCGGGCAACAGTTCCTGAAACTGCTGTTTGATCGGTTGCACGGTTGCGGGTCCGGTGTGGACGACTGCGACGGTTTTCATGGTTCAACTTTCAAATGGATTGCAAAGAAAATATTCAAGCTGCGGCGGCTTCCATCACCGAAGTTTGCGATGCGTTTTCACGGCTCAACTCTGCGACGATGCGGCCTTCCCGCACGACGGTCACACGATCGCTGATCGCCAGTACTTCGGGCAAGTCGGAGGACACGACGATGATCGCCATCCCGCGGCTGGCGAGCTCCTGAAGGAGCTTGTGGACATCGGCTTTCGCGGCAATGTCGATGCCGCGCGTCGGTTCGTCGACGATGAGGACTTTGGGCGAGCGAGCAACCCATTTCGCGATCACGATTTTTTGCTGGTTACCTCCGCTGAGCTTGTCGGATCTCTGTTCGACGGTCGGAGTTTTTATGCCGAGCCGGCGCACGAAAGTCTGACAACCCAGCGCTTCGGCAAGACGATCGATAAAACTCAGCTTCGTATAGCTTTCCAGGTGGGTCAGGCTGAAGTTCTCGCGCACTGTCATACCGAGCACCAGTCCATCTTTTTTGCGGTCTTCGGTGACAAAGCCAATACCGTTGTCGATCGCGTCGCGTGGACTCCGGATAGCCACAACCTGGCCCCCGATGGCCACCGAGCCGCGATGCGGACGAAGGCCGAAGACCATTTCCATCATCTCGGTGCGCCCTGCACCAATCAATCCGAAGAACCCCAGGATTTCGCCCTCATGAACCCGAAAGCTGTTGCCCCCGACCGCACCCGACTGGGTAAGCCGGTGATTCAGGTCCAGGCCGTTGACTTCGAGCGCCACTGTCCGGGTGGCATGACACTCGTACTCGCCGTAGAGGTCGCTGTGTTCGCGGTCGACCATCATTCGCACCAGTCGGGTGCGATCGATATCGCCGACGGCGAGGGTGCCGACACTTTGCCCGTCGCGCAGCACTGCAACGCGGTCTGCAATGTCGAAGATCTCTTCAAGCCGGTGCGTGATGTAGATGACGCCGATACCGTCGGCCTTGAGCTTTCGAATCGTCGCCTTCAGGGCCATGGCCTCATGGTGACTGAGGGAGGCGGTCGGCTCGTCCATGATGACGATCTTGGAGCGATTCGAAATCGCCTTGGCGATTTCCACCATTTGCTTCTGGCCGACGCTGAGTCGACCTACGCGGGTGGTGGGATCGAGCGTGATGCCCAGCGTATCGAGCAGGCCGCGTGCCGCCGCGTTCATGCTGCGCCTGTCGAGAAAACCAAGCCGGTTGGTCATTTCTTTGCTCAGGAAGATGTTCTCTGCAATCGTCAGGTTGTCGACGACGGACAGCTCCTGGTAAATGATGCACACGCCGAGGTCCCGTGCGTGAGCCGTGCCGGTGAGCTGTGGCACGCGCTTGCCGTCGATCCAGATCTCTCCGCCTTCGTCCGGCTGGTAGACGCCGGTCATGATCTTCATCAAGGTGCTTTTGCCAGCGCCGTTCTCGCCAGCGATAGCCAAGACCTCTCCACAGGCCACATCGAGGCTGACTTGACTCAAAGCCTTCACTCCCGTGAAGGTCTTCGATATATTTTTGACCTGCAGAAAAGATGCCACGCGCGACTCCGGAAGACAAAGGCCCGCGTCGGGCCCCTGTCGACGCTGGTTACTTGGTGTAAGACCCAAGGTTCTGACTCGTCACGACGTTGACGCCGGTGTCAACGTTGGACGAAGTCGTTTCCTTCCCGCTGATCTGATCGACCAGATGTTCGACCGACAGCTTGCCCATGGTGACCGGACGCTGGACCATGATTCCCTGGATGTAGCCCTCCTTCACACCCTTGATGGTGTCCGGCAGATCATCAAACGCAAAGACTTTGACCGTGTTCTTTTTGGCGGCGAACTCCTTGGTCGCCATGACTTTGGAGACTGCCGGACCACCGACCTGGCTGACACCGAAGATTCCCTTGAGCGCAGGATGGGCGCGCATGATCGATTCGGTCGTGGCGACAGCCTTTGCCAGATCGTCTTCGGTGCCTTCGGTGGCGACGATCTTGATCTTCGGATACTTGCCTAGCGCCGATTTGATTCCTGCAATGCGCTCGTTCAGGTTCACCGCACCGAGTTGACCCGTCACCACAGCGACTTCCCCTTCGCCATCGAGTGCCTTGGCCATCGACTCACCCATCGTCTCACCCGCTGCGGTATTGATGGTGCCGATATACATCGACCGTCCGCTGTTGGGAGAGTCCGAATCGAAGGTGACGACCTTGATGCCACTCGCAATGGCCTTCTTGATGGCAGCTTCGACCGACTTCGGCTCATTCACCGAGATGGCAATGCCATCGACCTTCTTGGCTATCAAATCTTCAAGGATTCGCACTTGGGTCGAGCCCTGCGTGTTTTGCGGCACTACCCACTGGTACTGAACACCCAGCGCTGCGGCCGCTGCCTTGGCGCCGGTATTGCAATCATCGAAGAAGGGTACCGCCACCTTGGGGATCACGGCGATCTGCAGATCCTTCAGGTCTTTTGCGAATGCGCTGGTCTGAGATGCCAGCGACAGGGGCAAGGCAAGAACGGCAACTTGAATTAGCGAAAGAATTTTTTTCATGATGTCTCGTAGTTTTTGAGTTTGAAGATTCGGGGTGGTTACCTTGCGGCCCAAAGTGGGCCTCTGTTTGATCGGCGGGGTTAGTTCTCCTTTGCTCCATGGCGCCAAACATCGATGCTCACGGCGATGAGGATGACCGCTCCAGTGATGGCCTGTTGCGCATAGGTATTGATGTTCATCAGCACTACGCCATTTGCAATGATTCCAGTGAGGGCGGCGCCAATGACGGTGCCCTGCACGCTGCCCACGCCGCCCGCGAGGCTGGCGCCGCCGATCGCAGCGGCGGCAATCACGTCGAGTTCGACGCCGAAGCCAGAGGCCGGCTCGGCAGACAGAAAGCGAGAGAACGCGACGATGCCAGCCAGGGAAGAGATGGCTCCGGACAGCGTGTACACGATGAGCTTGGTGCGGGCGGTGTTCACGCCGCTGATCCAGGCGGCATGCTCGTTGCCGCCGGTCGCATAGACGTGCCGGCCGAAGGTCGTATAGGACATGACCACGGAGAAAACGATCGCCAGCACGACCATGATCACCACAGGTGCCGGCACACTGCCAAGGTAACCCTGCCCGATCTGGTTGAATATCTCCGGAGTCTCGGGCGTAACGGGAACACCCTTGGTGACGATATACATCAGGCCGCGTCCGATACTCAACGTGCCCAGCGTCGCGATGAAGGGCGGCAAGCGCCCGACAGTCACCAGCAAGCCATTCGTCATTCCGAACGCCACTCCGACACCCAGTCCGCACGCCACACTGACGACAGTCGAAAAGCCGTGCTGAAAAGCCAGAGCGGTGACCAGACCCGCGAGTCCCATTACCGAGCCGACCGAAAGATCGATGCCCCCGGTGATGATGACCATCACCATGCCGATCGACATGATCGCGGTTGTCGAAAATGAGCGGAAGACGCCCATGAGGTTGTCGCTCGTCAGAAAGTACGGCGTCGCCATCGCAATGCCCGCGCTGACAAGCACCAACGCTATCAGCACGCTCATTTCACGGGCGCGTGTGAGACTCAGCAACGCCCGCCCTATCGCAGGCAGCGTCCACCGGCTCGGCGGGTTCAATCCAGCTTCCACTTTGTCTCCTGGCATTGCTCTTATGGCTGAAGGGACGAGCGGGGCTCCGCATCGTTCTCCTCCACTCGCAATGGAGATCGCGAGCAGTGCAATGTAGGGTCATAGGTACCGCGCTACGCTCCCGTGAAAGCAATCCTTTGTTAACTTCAAGTCAAGAATGCAGGCAACCATGCTGACGGATATCCAGCCCGGCGATCTGGGGTTTTTTTCGACTCTCGCCGCTTCGGGAAGCCTCACGGCAGCAGCGCGCGAGCTGGGAATTTCACCGCCGGCGGTGAGCAAACGACTTTCCCAGATGGAAGCTCGGCTCGGCGTGGCACTGGTCACCCGGACCACGCGGCGAATGAGCATGACTCCAGAGGGAGAAATTTACCTGGAGCACGCGCGCCGCATCCTCGGAGAAATCGATGAGCTGAAGCAGTTGCTCGGTAGTGCCAAGGTGACGCCCAAGGGGCTGCTGCGCGTCAATGCGACCCTGGGCTTCGGTCGCTGCGAGGTGGCGCCGATCATTTCAAAATTTGCACGCAAGTACCCGTTGGTCGAGGTACAACTCCAGCTCTCGGTCAATCCACCGCTGATAACCGACGACGTCTTCGACGTGTGCGTGCGCTTTGGCGAGCCGCCCGACTCGCGTGTCATCGCCCGCCGCCTCGCCAACAACCGGCGCCTCCTGTGCGCAGCGCCCAGTTACATCGCGCGCCACGGACAGCCCAAGACTCCACAGCAACTGACCACCCACAATTGCATCGGTATCCGGCAAGGCGATGAAGCCCATGGCGTCTGGCGACTCAGCAGTGGCCGAGGTGAAAGTCGTCGAACCGAGTCGATCAAAGTACGCGGAAACCTGGTGACCAATGACGGAGAGATTGCCGTTAATTGGGCGCTCGAGGGGCATGGCATCCTGATGCGCGCTCAGTGGGACGTCGCCCGGCACTTGCGCAGTGGTCGCCTGGTGGAGATCCTGCCGACCTTCGAGACGCCGGACGCGGATATCTTTGCTGTGTATCCGCAACGACATCAACATTCCCCGAGGGTGCTGGCCTTCGTGGAGTTTCTGGCCCAGTCGCTCTCTGCGCGCTGAGGTGCCTTTTTTCAACAAACCTGATCAATGGACTCATTCATGACACACCCAGCACTCACACCCGGTTCCGTAGCCGTGGTCACGGGCGCCGCCGCCGGCATTGGCTTTGCGGCCGCGCTACGTTTTGCCAAGTTGGGGCTCAATGTGTGCCTCGCGGACATTGACGTCGACCAACTTTCACGCGCGGCGAAACAGGTCGCCGCAGTGGCTTCCGGCGGTGAAAGCCAAGTCATTTATCAGCAAACCGATGTCGCCGAAGTCGAAGACCTGCAGCGGCTGGAGCAAGTGGTGAGGGACCGCTTTGGCGGCACGGATGTCTTGATGAACAACGCCGGTATCCAGCCGGGCAGCACTGTCTTCGGGCCTGTCGAAAACTGGCACCGGGTGCTCGGCGTGAATCTGTGGGGTGTGGTCCATGGGGTGCAGACGTTCGTGCCTTCGATGATCCGGCGCGGCCGACCTGGTTGCGTGATCAACACCGGCTCCAAGCAAGGCATTACGACCCCGCCGGGCGATCCGGCATACAACGTGTCCAAGGTTGGCGTCAAAGCCTGCACTGAAGCGCTGCAGCACGAATTGAGAAATACGTCGAGCTGCCAAATCAGCGCGCACTTGCTTATTCCGGGATTCGTGTTTACCCAACTCACTGCACAAGGTCGAGCCGAAAGGCCTGCCGCCGCATGGACACCCGAGCAGACCGTGGACTTCATGATGGAACGATTGGATGCCGGAGACTTCTACATCCTGTGCCCGGACAATGACGTGCCGCGGTCGCTCGACGAGAAGCGCATCCTGTGGGCAGCCGGCGATATCGTCGAAAACAGGCCACCTTTGTCCCGTTGGCTTCCCGAGTACCAAGAGGCCTTTCAAAGCTTCAGTCGCGCATTGGAGTGAGCCGGCTCCGGTTCAACCGGCCCTATCGGCTCCAGACTTCGCTCCCATGCCGCCAGCGTGAAGCCGGCCGCCAAGCCGTCGGACTTTGTACTGGTTGGGAGCCCGATGGTCCCTAGTGGAAAAAGCGGCGCTATCTCCACTGCAGTGTCGTAATAAGTAGCGCCGCGGCCGATATCGGTCAGCTCGTCGGAGGTCACGGCGTTCGAGTTTTCCCCGTCCGCCGACTTCTTCTGCCACCAGATCGAAGGTGCCACAAGAACACCGGGGCGCACCTTCGTGTTGACTCGCGCATTCACGGTGAAGGCGCCACGCTGGTTGAAAACTCGCACACGGGCGCCGTCCACGATGCCGCGTACAGCAGCATCGTCCGCATGAATCTCCACCCACGGATCACCCACCTCTTTCACCAGCGACTTGATCGACGAGAAGCTGGAGTTCAAATAATGCCGTGCAGGCGGTGTGAGCAACATCAACGGAAATTGCTTCGCAAGCTCGGGGTTTCCCAATGACGACTCTCGCGGCGGAATGAACTCCGGCACGGCGCTCCATCCCTGTTTCGCCGCGGAGGCACTCTCGAACTCGCACTTGCCCGAAGGCGTCGGGAAGTTACCGTTGGCAAACGGCGCATAGCGGTCCGCCACGTCGAGCCGCTGCCAGCCATTGCGCTTCAGCGCATCGAAATCCAGCGTCGCATTGACGGGCGCTGTCATGTCGTGAGCCTGTCGCGCGACCTCTTCATCGCTTTGCTTGAAGCAGTCGTCGTCGTAGCCCATGCGCGCTGCCAGCCGACGAAACAGCTCGGCGTTGGAGCAAGCCTCGCCAAGCGGCGCGATGGCCTGCTGGTTGAGCATGGTGTACAGCGTGCCGTAAGGCCGATGCACATCGAACTGCTCGAGCTGCGTCGTGGCTGGCAGCACGATGTCGGCGTAGTCGCAGGTGTCGGTCAAAAAGATCTCGTGCACGACGGTGAACAGGTCGGGGCGCAGGAAACCCTGGCGCAGCAGCATGTTGTTGGGCGCGACCGCCATCGGGTTCGAGGCGTAGACGAACATCGCCTGGATCGGCGGGTCATCCAACTCGTTGAGCGCGCGGCCTATCTGCGCCATGTTGACGCTGCGCGGCGGATGCGCCGGGTCGGGCAACAAGTGCCGGCCATCGAGCGCAGCCAGGTCGATCGCATGCGAGCCCGCGTTGTCCAGCAGCACGCCGCCGGCCGCTTCGCGCCATGCGCCGGTGAGCGCCGGCAAGCAAGCGATGGCGCGCACCGCATTGCCGCCACCGGCATGACGCTGCAGGCCGAAGTTGACGCGGATGGCGCTGGCCCGCTCGGCGCCGTACTCGCGCGCCAATTGGCAGATGTCATGGGCATCGAGCCCGGTGATGCCGGCAACCACGTCGGGTGTGAAGTCCGCCGCACGCTTCGCCAGCGCATCGAAGCCAAGGGTGTGCTTGTCGATGTAGTCGCGGTCGATCAGGCCCTCGCGGATCAGCACATGCATGATCCCGAACGCCAGCGCGCCATCGGTGCCGGGCAGCGGCGCCAGGTGCCAGTCGGCCTTTTCCGCCGACTGCGAGCGGTAAGGATCGATTGCGATCACGCGCGCGCCCTTGCGGCGCGCTTCGGCAATGCGCGTCCACAAGTGCAGGTTCGAGGTGATCGGGTTGGTGCCCCACAAAATGATCAGCCGCGACTCGGCGAAGTGCGTGATGTCGGTGCCAATCTGCGCACCGATCACGGTGTTGTAGCCCATGCGCCCCGCGGTTGCGCACAGCACGCGCTCGGGTTGCGAAGCGCCCAGCTTGTGGAAGAAACGCCGCGGCATGCCGAAGTTGTGCACCAGCCCGAGCGTGCCCGAATACGCGTACGGCATGACGCCCTGCGCGTCGACTGCGGCGATCGCTTTCAGCTTTGCCGAAACGATGTCGAGCGCCTCGTCCCAGCCGATTCGCTCGAAGCTGCCCTGCCCCAGTCCCTTGCCGCCGACACGGCGCATCGGGTGCAGCACGCGGTCGGGGCTGTAGGTGCGCTCGAGGTAGCGCGAGACCTTGGTGCACAGCACGCCTTGCGTGGTCGGGTGATCCGGATCGCCCCGCACCTTGGTCGCAACGCCATCCTTCACCGTGATCAGCATGGCGCAGGTGTCCGGGCAATCGTGCGGACAGGTGCCATGGACGATGCGTTCGGCAACTGTGTCGGCAGCCGCGATGTCGGTGCTCACTGGTAGGCTTCCGTGAACAGGGTCGCCAGGTTTTCGCGCGTCAGCGGACGCGGGTTGGTCGGTGTCGAATGGTCGGCCAGTGCACCGTCGACGATGTGTTCGAGCACATCGGGCGGCACGCCCATGGCGCGCAGGCTCGTCGGCAGTCCGAGTCGCAGGTTGAGCGCCTGCACCGCATCGGCCAGATCGACACTTTCGTGAAGCCCGAAGGCCGTGCGTAACCGTGCGTATTTGTCGCCCACGTGGTCCGCGTTGAAGCGCAACACGGCCGGCAGGATGACC
Organism: Variovorax sp. GrIS 2.14; assembly: GCF_046115955.1. NCBI lineage: Bacteria > Pseudomonadati > Pseudomonadota > Betaproteobacteria > Burkholderiales > Comamonadaceae > Variovorax > Variovorax sp. GrIS 2.14. Next base: position 66,084 of record NZ_JBJXIA010000014.1, on the reverse strand, counting down.
GCATTGACTGTGCCGTGGTGCAGTGACGGCGATGTGAGCGCGCCCAGCGGGTGCGCCAGCGCATGCACCGCGCCCAGACCCTTTTGAAAGGCCAGTCCGCCCTGGATGCCGGCCATCATCATCTCCCAGCGCGCCTGCCGGTCGTCCGGGTGCGTCACGGCAGGTTCGATCCAGCGCCAGGCGCGTGCCGCGCCGTCGAGCGCGATGGCCTCGGCGGGCGGATTGATGCGGGGCGAAAGAAAAGTCTCGATGCAGTGCGTGAAGGCGTCCATGCCGGTGCCCGCCGTCAGCGCAGCCGGCATGCCGAGTGTCAGGTCCGGATCGCACAGCGCGCGCCGGGGCAACAGATGCGGGCTGACGAACACCAGCTTGCGGCCGTCGCGCAGCCGGATCAGCGCGCCTCGGCCGACCTCACTGCCGGTGCCGGCGGTCGTGGGCACGGCGACGATCGGCGCCGCGTGCGCCCCGATCAAAGGCATCGCGGCCATGCCGGCATAACGCGCGAACGGACCTTCGTGCGTTGCCATCAATGCCACGCCCTTGGCCAGGTCGATCGGCGAGCCGCCGCCGATGGCGACCAACCCGTCGCAGCCTTGCGCGAGGTATTGCGCAGCGGCGGCTTCCACTGTCTCTTCGGTCGGATTGGGCGGCGTTCCGGTGAACACGGCGACGTCGTCCGGCGAAGGCAATAGCGCGAGGATGCGGGCGAGGATCCCGGTCTGCACGATGCCCGCATCGGTGACCAGCATGGGTCGTCTGATGGCGAGTTCAGCGAGCACCCCGGGCAGCAGCGCAACGGCGCCGGCTTCGAACTCGATGTGCGTCAGATAGTGAATGGCAGCCATGGGTCGTGGGGCTCAGGCAGCCGCGTGCAGCATGGCGTCGAGCAGCACGTTGCAGCCAGCGGTCAGGTGCTCTGGCTTGGCGTCTTCGCTTTCGTTGTGCGAAATGCCGTCCTTGCAGGGGACGAAGATCATCGCCACCGGTAACTGGCTCGCGACGTACACCGCGTCGTGGCCGGCTCCGCTCACCACGTCCATGCAGCTATAGCCGCGCGTCTGCGCGCCCTGGCGCACGCCTTCGACAAGATGCGGTGCGAAGGCGGTCGGCGGGAAGTACACGACCTGTTCGATGTCGACCTTGGTCCGGGTCGCGGCAGCCACTTCGGCACAGGCTGCGCGGATCTCGGTGTCCATCTTCGACAGCGTTTCGTCGTCGATGTTGCGCAAGTCGGCGGTGAACTTCACGCGGCCCGGGATCACATTACGCGAGCTCGGGAACACGTCGACCGTGCCGACCGTGCCGCGACCGTGCGGCGCGTGGCGCAGCGCGACGGCTACGGTCTCCTGCATCAGCCGGGTAGCGGCCTGCAGCGCGTCGCGGCGCAGTGCCATCGGCGTCGGGCCGGCGTGCGCCTCCTGGCCGGTCACGGTGATGTCGTACCAGCGCTGGCCGAGCGCACCGGTCACCGCGCCGATCACGATGTCGGCGTCTTCCAGCACCGGGCCCTGTTCGATGTGCGCCTCGAAGTAGGCCGCGAAGAGCGGTGCGCCGGCCGAGACGGCGGCAGCCGTGTCGCCAGCGTAGCCGATGGCCTTCAAGGCGCTCTCGACGTTGATGCCGTCGCGGTCGACCGCGGCCAGCGCGGTCTTGAGCGTGAAGGCGCCCGCATACACGCCCGAGCCCATCATCACGGGCACGAAGCGTGAGCCTTCCTCATTGGTCCAGATCGCCATTTCCAGAGGCAGGCGGGTCTGAATGTCGTGGTCATTCAAGGTGCGGAAAACTTCCAGCACCGCCAGCACGCCGTAGTTGCCGTCGAACTTGCCGCCGGTGGGTTGCGTGTCTATGTGGCTGCCGGAGGCCACGGTGGGCAGGTCGTTCTCACGGCCAGCGCGGCGCGCGAAGATGTTGCCGATCTGGTCGATGCGGATGGTGCAGCCGGCCTTGCGAGCCCAGCCAATGACCTTGTCACGGCCCTGCCTGTCCAGATCGGTAAGGGCCAGACGGCACACGCCGCCGGCCGGTGTGGCGCCGATGCGGGCCAGCTCCATCAGGCTGGCCCAGAGGCGGTCGCCGTCGATCGAAAGTGTGCTCATGTCGTCGTTCCTTGAGATAGGTGGCCGCTCAGGCAGCCTGGGTAAGGGGTGCGGTGCTGTGCGCCTGCGTCGGGTTCCACTGCTGACCCGGCACGGCGGCGATCAAGCGCTGCGTGTAGGCGTGCTGCGGTCGGTCGAAGATTTGCTGCGGGCTTCCGCGCTCGACGATGCGGCCACGGTGCATCACCAGCACCGTGTCGCACACCTGTGCCGCCACCCGCAGGTCGTGCGTGATGAAGACCAGCGCGATCTGCAGCTTTTGCTGCAGCTGATGCAGCAACGCCAGCACCTGCGCCTGAACCGACACGTCGAGGGCAGAAACCGATTCGTCCGCCACCAGCACCTGCGGGTCGAGCGCCAGCGCGCGTGCGATGCCGATGCGCTGTCGCTGGCCACCGGAAAACTCGTTCGGATAGCGATCGAACGACGAGTCTTCCAGCCCCACCAGCGTCAGCAGTTCGCGCGCCCGAGCCTCGGCCTGGGCCCTCGTCTTGCCGCTCGCGACCGGGCCGTCGCTGACGATGCGGCCAACCGTCTGGCGCGGATTGAGCGAGGCGAACGGGTCCTGAAAAATCATCTGGATGTCCTTGCGCAGCGGGCGAAAGGCGTGCGCCGACAGCGCGGCGATGTCGCGGCCGTTGAACAGCATTTGTCCAGCGTCGACCGACACCAGCTTCAACAGGCACTTGCCGATGGTCGACTTGCCCGAACCCGATTCGCCGACGATGCCCAGCGTTTCGCCACGGCGCACGGTGAAGCTGACGTCGTCGACAGCCTGCACCACGCGCCTGGTCGCGAACCAGCCGCCGCCGGTGGCGTAAGTCTTCTTCAGGTTGCGCACGTCCAGCACGGGAACGCTGTCGGCCACCGCGTCGCGCAGGTCGGTGCGCCGTCGCGGCACGGCCGCTATCAGACGCTGCGTGTAGGGATGCTGCGGCGCGTTGAGCACCTGCGTCGCCGTGCCGACCTCGACCAGCACGCCTTTCTCCATCACCGCCACGCGATCGGCGATCTCGGCGACCACACCGAAGTCGTGGGTGATGAACATCACGCCCATCCCGCTGGCGCTGCCATCGCTGCCGCCTCGCTTGCTGCGCTGGATCGACTGGATCAGCGCGAGGATCTGTGCCTGCGTGGTCACGTCCAGCGCGGTGGTCGGTTCGTCGGCGATCAGCACCGCGGGTTCGAGCGCCAGCGCCATCGCGATCATCACGCGCTGACGCTGACCACCGGACAACCGGAACGGGTACGCATGTCGGATCACGTCGGGATCTGGCAGGCCGACGAAGGCGATCAGCTCACGCACGCGGCGCGCCACCTGCGCGGTGTCGCGCAAGCCATGCACCTCGAGCACCTCGGCAATCTGATCGCCCACGCGCATCACCGGGTTCAGCGCCGACAACGGCTCCTGGAAGATCATGCCGATGGCACTGCCGCGCAGTTTGCGCAGTGCGGTTTCCGGCAGGCGCAGCAGATCCTGGCCCTGAAACAGGATGCGGCCGGCCGAAGGCTGCATGTACGACGGCAGCAGGCCCATCACGGCATTGGCGCTCATCGACTTGCCGGAGCCGGACTCGCCCACCACGCACAGGATCTCGCCCGCATACAGCGTGAGATGGATGTCCTGCACGGCGAAGGCGCGGTCGCCGCCGCCCGGGATCGGGATCGACAGGCCCTCGATCTGCAACAAGGGCGAGCCCCGACCGCCGTTCATCGCTCGCCCCGGTTGCGCAGGTGCGGATTCAGCGCGTCGTTCAAACCTTCACCGATCAGGTTGACGGCCAGCACGGTCAGCAGGATCGCCAGCCCCGGCAGAAAGCTCATCCACCAGGCTTCGCGGATCATGGTGCGGGCGGCTCCGATCATGAAGCCCCAGCTCATCAGGTTGCGGTCGCCCAGGCCCAGGAAGGACAGCGCCGATTCGGTCAGGATGGCGGTCGCGATCATCAACGAGGCCGTCACGATGATGGGCGACATGGTGTTGGGCAGAATCTGCGTGAAGATGATGCGCGGCGCGCTCTGGCCGATGACCACCGCCGCCTGCACGAACTCACGCGAGCGCAGCGACATGAACTCGCCGCGCACCAGCCGCGCCACTGGTGGCCACGACACCACGGCGATGGCGGTGATGATCGACGTCAGGCTGGGCTGGAAGATGGCGACCAGCACCACGGCCATCGCCAGCGTCGGGATGGTCTGGAAGAACTCGGTCAGGCGCATCAGGACATCGTCGATGCGCCCGCCGTAGTAGCCGGCGACAGCGCCGATCGAGATGCCGATGAACGTCGCTACCGCCGTACTGACCAGCCCGACCAGCAGCGACACGCGCGCGCCGTAGGCCAGCCCGGAGGCGATGTCACGGCCCAGCATGTCGGTGCCGAGCGGATAGGCCGCATCGGTCAACGGGTCGAGCAAAGGATCGCCGACGGCGTTCCAGGGGCTGCCGGGGAACACCAGGCCGGCGAACAGCGCCACCAGCATCACCACGCCGACGATGACGAGGCCGACCACGGCGCCCTTGTTGCGCGCGAAGCGTCGAAAGAAATGTCTCATGAGCTGGCCTCGATGCGCGGGTCGATGAAGCGGTAGAACACGTCGGTCAGCAGGTTCACCAGCACCACCAGCACGGAGGTCACCAGGAACACGCCCAGCAACACCGGATAGTCGCGCTGGATCAACGCGTCGAACATCAGGCGGCCGATGCCGGGCCAGGCAAACACGGTCTCTGTCAGCACCGCGCCACCGAGAATCTGGCCGGCCTGGATGCCGGCGAAGGTGAAGACCGGCAGCATTGCGTTGCGCAATACGTGGCGGCGTGTGATCTGCCCGGCTGGCACGCCCTTGGCGCGCGCCGTCTTGACGAAGTCGAGTGAGCCGACTTCGAGCATCGAGGCGCGCGTCAGGCGCGTGTAGATCGCTGTGAAGAACAGGCCGAGCGTGACGACTGGCAACACCATGTGCTGCATCACGTCCCAGATGCGGGCTGCACCGGTGAGGCCGCCGCCGATGGTCTCCATGCCGAACGGCGGCAGCCAGTCGAGGCGAATGGAGAACACCAGCATCGCCATCAGCGAGACCCAGAACAGCGGCGTGGCATAGAACAGCAACGCGCCGGACATGATGAGCGAATCGGCCAGCTTGCCGCGCCGCACCGCCGCCATCACGCCGAGCAGGACGCCCAGCAGCAGCGAGAAAACGAAGGCCGATGCGCTCAACAGCAGCGTGGCCGGCAGGCGGTCGAGGATGAGCTCGCTCACTGGCAGGTTGTTGCGGTAAGAGAAGCCCATGTTGAAGGTCAGCACGCCTTTGACGTACAGCCACAGCTGCACGTACAAGGGCTGATCGAGCCCGAATTGCTGGCGCAACTGCGCCAGGAACTGCGCATCGCCAGCGCCCGACTCCCCGGCGATGACGGTCGCCGGATCGCCCGGCGCCAGGTGGATCAGCAGGAAGTTGAACACCACCACGCCCAGCACCACGAACGCCGCCTTCAGCAGCCGCTTGAAAAGAAACTCGAGCGAGTTCATTCCGACCTGCAGGCGAGCGTTACTTCGAGATCCAGACGTTGTCGAGCGACTCGTTCAGGCCGATGCCGGTCGTCACCAAGTTGTGCACCTTGTTGCGGTAGAGCGTGGCGTACTGCATTTCGATCAGGTAGCCCACCGCCACGTCGTCGACCAGGATGCGTTGCGCTTCCGAGTACATGCGCTGGCGGGCGTCGGCACTCTTGAGCAGGGGCGCAGCGCCCAATAAGCGGTCGACTTCGGGGTTGTTGTAGCCGTGGTTGTTGCCGAAGGGCGTGCCCTTGATGATGTTGGTGCTGACGTAGTTGCGCGTCACCCCGATGGCGGGGTCGGCGTACTGGTAGAGGAAGTTCATCGTCAGGTCGAAGTCGAAGTCCGACACCTTCTTCGACCAACCGGCCGGGTCGGTCGCCTCGATGGTGACCTTGAAGCCGAGCTGCTCCAGTTGCTGCTTGGTGTATTCACCCAGCCGGTCCCAGACCGAGCCGTAGGGAATGGGCAGCACCTTGATGGTGTAGTCGCCCGGCTTCACGCCCGCGTCGGCGAGCATCTTTTTGGCCTTGGCCATGTCGTAGTTGTAGCTCGGGACGTTCTTGTCGTAGTAGAGCGTAGTCGACGCGATGGGGCCGGTCGCGACCTTGCCGACGTTGAAGAAAATGTTCTTCAGAACGAAGTTGCGGTCCATTGCATACATGATGGCCTGGCGCACTTCCTTCTTGTCGAACGGCGGCTTGCGCAGGTTCATCTGCAGCCACAGGTTGGGCGAGAACATTTCCCAGCCGGCGGTGGTCACACCGACGTCGGGCAGCTTCTGCAGGCGTCGCACTTCGAAATTCTCCACGTCCCCGCCGCGCAGCACGTCGACCGTGCCGCGCTCGAAGGCCACCGCACGCGAGGCCGCGTCGGGGATCACGCGCAGGTAGATCTCGTCGAGGTAAGGCAGGCCGGGCTTGTAGTAGTCGGGGTTCTTGACCAGGTGGATGTACGAGCCGCGCTTCCACTCCTTCAGCTTGAACGGGCCGGTGCCGATGGGCGTGTTGTTGGCCGGGTTGGTGCGGTAGTCGGTGCCGTCGTAGATGTGCTTGGGCACGATCGGCATGGTCGACACCTCGAAGGCATAGATGAAGGGGTTGAACGGTTCCTTGAGCCTGAACACCACCTTGTCGTCGCCATCGGCCTTGACCGACTCGACGCGCTGGTTCATCAGCGCGCGCAGGCGCGGGTGCGTCTCACGCAGGAACTTGTCGGCGGAGAACACCACGTCGGCGGAGCTGAAAGGCTTGCCGTCGTGCCACTTGACGTTCTTCTGCAGCACGAAGGTGTAGGTCAAATTGTCGGGCGAGATGGTCCACGAGGTGGCGAGCGAAGGCAGCGGCTTCAGGTCGGGCCCGTACGTCAGCAGGGATTGGTAGATCTTGCTGGCCGCGAATTGCGTCGGGCCGAGTTGGTTGAGGCCCAGCATCAGCGACGGCGGTTCGGGCTGCACCAGCATGTTGAGCGTCCCGCCCGACACCGGCTTGTCTTGCGCCAGGGCCGCCGCCGGCAGCTGCGTGAGAAAGATGCTTGCGCCGGCAAGGAGCAGCCGCACGAGCAGGCTTCTTTTGTGTGCATTCATGGAAGTTTTCTTTCGGGGGTTGATGAAGACGAGGCAGGAAGCGAACGGAGATGGCGAAGCACGTCGACGGTGGCTGCGGGGTAGCCATCGACGGTGTGGGTGATGTGCGCGGCCAGCAGCGCATTGAGCCGGGGCAACGCATGAAAAGGCACGGCGGGGTAGGCGTGGTGCTCGACATGGAACGGCATGTTCCAGGCAAAGAAATGCACGACGCGGTTGGTGTACGTGGTGCGCGTGTTCTCCAGCATGTCGGGCGAATGCGCGCAGCCGGTGTGCTCGGCCAGCAGGTAGGGGCGCAGGAACAACTGGCCGACCGCCAACGGGATGACCCAAAGCCAGAGCGCGGCCAGCGATCCGGCCGCCAGAGAGACGGCAATCACACCTGCGTAGCCTGCAAGGCAGCAACGCGCCTCGCGCACGATCAACGCTCGCTTGTCCTCGGGCACCCACGGCACGCTGACCTTGCCCAACACGCCATGGACGAACAGCAGTCGGGCCCGGCCGATCCAGATCGGCATGCCGGTCCACAGCCATGCGATGCCAGGACGGGTGTGCGGCAACGGCGACGCGAGTTCGGGGTCCAGCGCAGGGTCCTGCGTGTGGCGGTGGTGCACCCAGTGGTAGGCGCGGTAGTACTCGTAGGGCAGGAAGATCGCGAACCCGGCAAAGTGCCCGAGCAGGTAGTTGCCGGTGCGTGTCTTGAAAGCAGTCTGATGCGCGGTTTCATGCACCGCCGTGAACAGGAAGGCGATGAAGTAGCCCTGCAGCAGCGTGAGCGGGACGGCCCACACGGTGCCGAGCGCATGCCACAACGCGAAGCCGCCGAGCGCGATGGCGCTCAGGTGGCCGGCGGCGCGGCGCACGGCGGCAGCGTCGGAACGCACGGCCAGCGCCTTCAGGTCCTGCGCGCCGACGCGGAAAGTGGCCGGCTTGCGAGCGGCGCGCGGCGCGGCAGTGTTCGTCGCATGGTCGGGAGCGGCGGTGTCGATGTGGATGGAAGTGGTCATGTTGCAAGCAGCGTCTTGACGCGGGTTTCGATGAAAGCCCGGTCCTCCGGCTGGTTCACCGGGTTGCCCGCGCGATGGCCCCACACCGACGGAATCGGTGCGAGCTCGGCATTGCGCAGGTGCGCCATCTCGGCGCGGTTGTCGTCGACCTGGAAGTACAGGTCGTGATCGCCGGGCATCAGCAGCACGCGGGCGCGGATGGCGCCGAGCGCCTTCTTCAAATCGCCGCCATACAGGTCGTTGGCGCTGATGTCGCCGCTTTGCCAGGTTCGGAACTGCGCCAGCAGATCGGCCGGGTCACGGCGCGCGAAGGTGCTCTCCCACGACGTGACCAGATAGTCTTCGAGCGACGAGGCGCCCAGCCCGCGCCACATCTCTTCGCGGTAGAAAGTCTGCGACAGTGCCCAGCCTGCGTAGACCCGGCCCATGGCGCGAAAGCCGCGCACCGGCCGCTCGGTGAACACGCCGTCTCGGTAGGCCGGGTCGGCCATCAGCGCGTGCATCGCGCCTTCGATAAACACCTTGTTGTGAGGGGCACAGCGGGCCGATCCGCAGACCACTGCGATGCGCTCGACCGCGTCCGGGAACAGGGCGGCCCAGTGATAAGCCTGCATCGCCCCCATCGACCAGCCGTACACCAGCGCCACCTTGTCGATGCCCCACAACTCGGCCAGCATGCGCCGCTGCACGTGCACCGCGTCGAAGTACGTCACATCGGGATAGCGCGTGCCGACGTCCGGCCAGGGCGTGTTCGACGGTGAACTCGAAAGGCCGTTGCCGAACAGGTTGGGGATCACGATGAAGTATTTCGACGGATCGAGTGCACCGCCCTCGCTCACCATGAACTGCGTGTCGTGGTGCTGCGCGCTGTACGACGTCGGGTAGACGATCACGTTCGAGCGGTCGGCGTTCAGCGTGCCGAAGGTCTTGTAGACGATCGACATGTTGCGGAAGGTGCGGCCGGACTGCAGCACGACGTTGCCGGCCTGAAAGACTTCGCTGTCGCTCGCGACAGCTGCCGATGCAAAGTCTTTTTTCATGTTTATCCGATTGGTTTGGGCGACTCGCGCATTGCACAGATCGCATTAACTATACGCGTCGTACAGTAACTAGCTACGCAACAAACATGCCGGATTTAGGCGGACTTTGAGAGCCGTCGCGAGCGGCTTTGGTGCATTCCCCACCGACATCGACAACGACGCACCCGATAACATCGGGGCGCTATTCCAAGCGCTGCATGACCGGCGCTGCATCCACCGACGCTTCAGGACGCCCGCATGCCCCATCCCCTTGCCAAGCCTCGCGGTAGACCCCGTTCTGAACTCGCCGCCACGGCGGTGCTCGAAGCTGCGTACCGGCTGTGTGCATCGGGCGGCCTGCGCGGCGCGACCATCCAGGCGATCTGCGCTGAATCCGGCGTCTCGAAGATGACCATTTACAAGTGGTGGGACGGCCGGCTGCAACTGCTCATCGATGCCTACATGCGCCAGGCAACGCTGCTACTTCCCCTGTCGGAAACAGAGCCCCCGGCCAAGGCCATCAGGGCGCATGCGCAGAGTTATGTCACCGCCTTGCAGGGCGATTTGGGCCGCGTGCAGATGGCGGTGCTGGCCGAATGCATGGCGGAAAACGGGAACTCTGCCGTGTTCGTCGAACGGTATCTGAGCATCCGGCGCAAGCTGGGTGTCAGCGTGATCCGGCGCGGCCAAGCCGATGGCAGCATCTTGTCTCCGCGCCCGGCCGAGGCGTTATACGACCAGATCTACGGCACGATCTGGTACCGCTTCCAGTTTGGCCTCAGGGCATTGAACAAAGCTTTTGTCGATGGACTGGTTGAAGCGGTCCTGGCTGACGGCGCCGAAAAAAAACAGTCGAAGCCGGCCTGAATGCGGCGGCGCATCGGCAGCAAATTTCCAGAGCCGGTCAAGCCGTCTCGGCCAGCGCATCACCCAGCGCGTTGACCATGCGGTCGATCTCCGCCGGCTCGGCAACAAACGCCGGCGCCAATTGAATCGTGTCGCCGCCGTAGCGCACGTAGAAGCCCTTTTTCCAGCACGCCATCGCCACTTCATACGGCCGCCGCGCCGGCTCGCCGGGCAATGCCGCCAGCGTGAAGCCGGCCGCCAAGCCGTAGTTGCGGATGTCCACCACATGCTTGCTGCCCTTCAGGCTGTGCACCGCGTTCTCGAAGTACGGCGCGAGTGCCTGCACGCGCCCGACCATGTCTTCGGACACCAAAACGTCCAGCGCGGCGATGCCGGCAGCGCACGCCACGGGATGCGCCGAGTAGGTGTAGCCGTGCGGGAACTCGATCATGTACTCGAGCCCACCGGCGTCCATGAAGGTGTCGTAGATCTCGGTCTTGGCGATGACGGCGCCCATCGGTTGCGCGCCGTTGGTGACCTGCTTGGCGATGTTCATGATGTCCGGCACGACGCCGAAAGCCTCGGCACCGGTCATCGCACCGCAGCGGCCGAAGCCGGTGATGACCTCGTCGAATATCAGCAGGATGTCGTGCGCCGTGCAGATGTCGCGAAGGCGCTGCAGGTAGCCCTGCGGCGGCACCACCACGCCGGCAGAGCCCGACATCGGCTCGACGATCACGGCGGCGATGTTCGACGCGTCGTGCAGCGTGATGAGGTCGAGCAGGCGGTCGGCCAGCTCGGCGCCTTGCGTCGGCATGCCGCGGCTGAAGGCATTAGAAGCCAGTTGCGTGTGCGGCAGGTGGTCGGCCTCGACGCCCTGTCCGAACAGCTTGCGATTGGCGCCGATGCCGCCGACCGAAATACCACCGTAGTTGACGCCGTGATAGCCCTTCTCGCGGCCGATCAGGCGTGTCTTGCTGGCCTTGCCCTTGGTGCGCCAGTAGGCGCGCGCCATCTTGAGCGAGGTGTCGGCCGCGTCCGATCCCGAGTTGGTGAAGAACACGCGATCGAGGCCAGCGGGCATCAGGCCCTTGATCTTGTTCGCCAGCTCGAAGGCCAGCGGATGCCCGAACTGGAACGGCGGCGCGTAATCGAGCTTGGCGATCTGGCGGCTCACCGCTTCGGTGATTTCCGGACGGCCGTGGCCGAGCCCGGTGCACCAAAGGCCGGACAACCCGTCGAACACCTTACGCCCGTCGCCATCGGTGAAGTAGCAGCCCTTGGCCTCCACGATCATGCGCGGATCGGCCTTGAAGTTGCGGTTGCCGGTGTACGGCATCCACCAGGCGTCGAGCGAGGTCGAGTCGGAATGCGGCCTGCTCTCGACCGCTGCGACAGCCGCAGTCGGAACATGTGAAATCACGGGGACGGCGGTGGATGCGGGCATTGGCAACTCCGCGCACGGCGCGGCCTCGGTGGATGGAGATGGCGCATTGTTCGGCCAGCCGTTAGTCTTGCAAATGGCCCGATATCACTGTTCACTTGGCAATTCATGAAAGTAAAGCAACCGACCGGCACTTCCGGCAAATTCCGCGCGGTGCTCGGCCAGCTGAGCGACATCGACCTGCGGCTGCTCAAGGTGTTCAAGAGCGTGGTCGAGTGCGGCGGCATGGCGGCGGCGGAGCTGGAGCTCAACATCGGCACCTCGACGGTGAGCCGCCACGTCAAGGATCTTGAAACCCGGCTGGCGATGGTCCTGTGCCGGCGTGGCCGGGCCGGCTTCGCGCTCACGCCCGACGGCCAGCGCGTCTACGACGAAACGCTGCGGCTGCTGGCATCGGTCGACGCCTTCCGCGACAGCATCGACGACATCCACCACCGCATGGGCGGCCAGCTCGAAGTGGCGATCTTCGACAAGACTGCGAGCAACCCGCAAGCGCACATCGGTGCGGCCATCGCGCTCTTCTCCGCCAAGGCACCGGACGTGGGTTTGAACATGCACGTCGCGAACATCAACACCATCGAGCGCGGCATCATCGACGGGCGCTTTCACATCGGCGTCATTCCGTCGCACCGCAGCTCGGGCAGCCTGGCGTATGCGGACCTCTTCGGCGAAACGATGCTGCTCTATTGCGGTGTTGGCCATCCGCTATTTGGCGCGTCACACGTCGGGCTGACATGGGAAAAGCTGCGCGCCCACGCTTTCGCCGGCCTGGGCTATCACTCGCCCAACATGGAACTGAGCCACCGTGCGCGGCTGCCGCGCAAGGCCACCGGCTTCGACCAGGAAGCGATCGCGACGCTCATCCTGTCTGGGCAGTACCTCGGCTTTTTACCGGACCACTACGCGGAGGCATTCGTGCAACGCGGGCAGATGCAGGCAGTGGCGCCTAAGCGCTTTCACTACGCGTGCCGTTTCGTCAGTTTGTTGCGCCGGTCGCCGACACCGTCCCGGGCGACGCAGCTGTTCGCGGAGTGCCTGGTGGTGGCGCATGCGGGCAAGGCGCTGCGCGGTGAAGATGCGGTGCGTCGGGTCGGGCGTTCCTGAACGCAAGGCAGTTGGGCGCAGTCACTACCCCTATTGCATCCAGCGCACTACACTCCGCGGCATAACGATTTCCGGGGAGGAAACAATGAAGACATTGCGTTTACATTGCGGGGCGATCTGCGCCCTTGCGATTTTCGCGACGGGGTGTGCGCAACTGAAAGCACCACCGTACGCAGCTGACTACGAAGCGCTTGACCGCCTTCATGCCAGCAAGCCCGGCACTGTTGCGGTAGCGACGACGCAGCCGACAGACCCCACCCAGGCCGTCAACAAGCTGTCACTGCGCGGCGCTGCGCTGCTGTCACCGAGTGGCAGCTTCGCCAAGTATTTCGAAGATGCGCTCATACGCGACCTCAAGGAGGTTTCGTCCTTCGACTCAAGCGCTGCTACACGCCTGGACTCGCGCATCCTGAAAAATGAAATCAGCGTTGGCGGCTTTGTGACCGGCACCGGCGTCATGGAGGTCGAGTTGACCGTGACGCGCAACGCACAGCAACGGCTGCACAAGATCTACCAGGTCAACACCACCTTCGACTCCAGCTTCGCGGGCATCGTCGCGATTCCTGCAGGTCAAGCGGCCTACCCTGATCTCGTTAGAACCATGTTGCGCGCGATCTATTCGGACCCGCTCTTCATCGCCGCTGTTGGCAAGTAATAACGCATAGCAAGAAACAACATCATGTCCATCATTCGAATTGGCCGCATCGTCGCCGCACTCGCATTCGTCGCAGTTCTGGCCGGCTGCGCGCACCCTATCGTCATGAACACCGACGGTGCTCCTGAGCGGATCGAGTCAAAGCTGCTTCAGAAGAAGGTGGCCTACGCCATGAACGACGCGGACCGAGCCAAGCAGGTCATCACGCCGGGTGGCGGAGGCGATCGTGTGAGCTACTACCCCTATCGTGATCTTGAAAAGTCGATCCGCGATGCACTACGTTCCGTCTACCAAGACGTCGTCGTAGTCAAGACCGCGACCGATGCCAAGGCGATTGCAGACTCAGGTGCCGTCCTGGTGTTCACGCCTGAAATCAAGACCACCTCCAGTTCGCCGTCACCTTTCACATGGCCACCCACTGTCTTCTCGACCGAAATCTCGTGCCTGGTCACCGATGCCGCCGGTGTCGAAGTGACGCGCGTAAAGGCAACAGGAAATGGCATTGCCGAGTTCAGCGAATTCAAGGGCAACTTCGGTCTTTCCGCCAAGCGTGCTGCCGCGGATGTCACCGACAAGCTGGGTACTGCGATTTGGAAGAACGACAAGCTGCGGTGATCGGACGGCTTTAGGTCGAATGCGTTGAAAAAATCACTGGCGGCATCAGGGTTTTCTTTGAAAGAGACTCGAACTCTTCCTGCATCACGATCGTCGGTTCTGGAGCAATCAGCGGAGTCGATTTTTCTCAAGACCAATCAAGCGCAGCAATGCAAGATCTCCCAAGAGAATCGGTCTAAGGCCGTTGCAGAGGTCTTTTCGAGTACAAGTCCAACGCAAGAGTGCATGCCTTGCCTCGCCGCCAATTAATCAACATCCGCTCCAAAACCCATCTATGTTTAAGCGAATTTTTTCGGCTCTTTCCGGAAAGAGCGGCAAGACGTCTGTCAGTACCATTGCCAGCCCTGCAGAGTCGAAAGCGTCGCGGTCGACTGGGAATCGAGAACTGATTAGCGCGTATGACGCCTATGGTCGCGAGGTCAAGATTGCACCCAAGGAATGGCGCGACAAGATTTTCCTACCGAATCTGCAGCAGAAGTGGAACGACGCAAACGAGCTTTATGGCCTGATCCTTTCGGGACTCAATGATGGGTTTGCGACCGACCTTCGGCCTGCCGCCGAACGCCTGGTGGAGATCGACTCAATCCCTGAGCGCAGCCACTCTGTTCTGGGCATCGTTCTTATGAAGAACGGTCAACTGGATGCCGCGGAGGCAACGCTTCGTGCCGGTATCGCGAAGGCCGGAGCGACCGGTACGCTGCTGACGAATTTGGCCAAGGTTTTCGCCGAACGGGGAGAACAGGCACAGGCGGATAAAACGCTTTGGCAAGCGGTTCAAGCCGATCCCAATCAGCGAAATGGTCTTGGGTGGTGGGCGGTGATCCAGAGGGAACGCGATGGCGAAGCTGGTTACCTGCGGGCTCTGTCTACAGCCGCCGCTCTTCCGGGAAGCTGGCTGGCTCAACTTTGGCTTGCGCGCCACCATTTGGAGCACACCAACTTCGTGGCCGCACGCGCTTTGTACGTCCAAGTGCTGGAGGGAGGTCTGTTCGACAGCGATGCATTGATGATGGTCTCTGGCGACCTGGGAAATAACGGCCAGCCTTCACTGATTTTTGAACTGATCGGCCCGGTCTTCGACGAACACAAGCACCACCCGATGACCGGCCTGAATATGCTGCGCGCCTGCCAGGATCTCAGTAAAGTCGATGAAGGCGAGGCGTTACTCGCCCGGATGTACGCGCTTGGTATCCCGCCCATCAAGCATCACCTCGATGAGTTCGCTCAGGCTTTCCAAGAGATGCGAAAGCAGGCGGCAACGGGTAGTCCGGTCGACCAGCGCACTCTGGAAATCACAACCATCACCTTGGACCGGCCCATCTGGCATTACGGGTTGCGAGATGCCGAATGGCTCTTCACCCAGAAGGCCGGCGGCTCGCCAGAGGTCGGATTCTTCGCGTTTTCAAAGATCACGGACGGCACCCAACACGCTGAGTCACAACGTGAAGATGATCTAGGACGCCTTTCTCGCGCCATTCCGCTCTATTTGGCTGAAGCCGCGCACTATTGGAGCGACTATGCCGCGCGCGGCTATTTTCTAATCGTGGAAGGCGGTGGTCCAGTCCTAGCAGGAGGCAAGTCCGATGGCGACGCCCTCTTCGACATCGTGCCGAGCGGTATGGAGTTTTTCGTCACGGGGGAGATCGGTTGCACGGGCGAAAGCGCAGACGGCCAATGGAAGATAACCTTGAGTCTTTGGAATTGCCGCACGCGAACCGAACAGGCAAGCGAGGACGGGAATGCGTCCCAGGAGGACCTTGGGGCCCTTGTGCTCGCACTGGAAGCGCGGCTATTGAACAGCATTGGTTTGAAGCGCGAGCAGCCTCTGGATACTTTCTATCCGCGTCCTACGGCCGACGTCATTCCGGTGTATCTGGCGGAACTTGGCCAAGCCTTCATGCTGACGATGGTTGCCGATAATCATGCGCCGCGATCCGGGTTGTGGGGCGAACGCGCCATGCTTGACTACCCGCTCAACATGGCCCTGCGCTGGCCCGAGAGTGAAGTGCCGAAGCTCATGTATATCTCCGGTCTTGGTAAGGCATTCGACTACCGGTCGCAGGTGCTGCCTGAGTACAAGGAACGTAGTCTTCAGCTGCTCCGTGAGGTCATCCAGGCAAACAGCGTGGCCACCTCCTTGGCCCCGCTCATATGGAAAGCTTTCAGCATGACGAGTGAACTTCAGGCACACATGCAAAATCAGTCTGCTAACGCACACCCTGCGTACAAGGCATGGCTTGAGAGAGTCGCGAGTTAAGGCAACGCTGATCAAGTCCGGAGTTGGCACGCTGCCTGCATCACGCATTGCATGAAGCAGCAGACTCGCGCCATGGCCGGTGACCAGAACGCGCAGTACGAACAGTACCGTCGACTTACGCACCGCGACGCGTTCCTTTCCACGATGGAACGCATCGTTCCCTGGGAGCGTCTGTGCAGCGTGATCGAGACGCACTACCCGAAACCCGGCAATGGCATTTGCGCGCGATCTTCGATGCCCACATGGAAGCTTTGCATGGACACTGGGGCGTCGCACCGCCAAAGCCAGGCGACTTTGAGCGCTGGACCACGCTGCCGACTTTCCAGCCGCACCTGTGGCAAGTGGCATGGCACGTTGAGAGCGGGCGGGTGGCCGGACAGGTCAAGCCCTTTATCAATGAAGAGCAGAACCTGACACAGAACCGTCGGCGCGGTGAAACTGAATTTATCAGCGTCGGCGCACCATGGCGTCGGCGTGGCTTGGCGCGCGCCCTTATCGCCAAGGCACTCCATGCACAACGCGATGCTGGCATGAGCGAGTCCGTGTTGGGCGTAGACGCCGACAACGCACACGACGCCGCACGACTCTATGAAAGCTGTGGCTTTCGCGTGACCCGGCGCAACATGGTCTTGCGCAAACCTTTGGTTGGATGACAAGGCGGCCATCGGCCAGAAACAGACGTTTTTTCTGCCCTCGCAGGGCACGACGAGAAGCGGATCACGATCTCCCCAGGCTCTCTCGGCCCCATCAAATACCGGGCGACTTCCGGACACGCGTGAGAAAAGTGGCCTGCGTGAGCCACTGCACAGCTTTCACCGCCCAGAACCAAACGCTCGCATGTTACCGTTGGTAACTATTGTGAGGCGCACTGGTTGGCGCTGAAAACGGGTTTCGCACGTTCTCCTATTGAGCAAGGAAAGACGCCGACGGGCTGGGGCCAGGGTTGCGGCTCATGGTTGCTCCAGCGTTGGCTCTTGTGCGACTTCAACAATCACGGCGGCCGTCGTTCACGCCGCCATCCGTAAAAGATGCGATGACTTCATGCAGTTTCCCGTTGGCGTCGCGACTGACGACGCTGGCCCTTTGCGCGCTTGCCTGTTCTGCGGTCCAAGCGGCCGACCCGGCGCCTTCCACTTCGGTACCAAGATTCGAGATCTCGCGCTATCTGGTCGAGGGCAACACGCTGGTCTCCAGCGAGTCAATCGCTCGCGCGCTGGCGCCCCTGACCGGCGCGCAACGTGAATTCAGCGACGTGCAGCGTGCCGTGGACGCCATCGAGGGCGTGTACATCCAGGCCGGCTACACCGCCGTGAAGGTGACTGTCCCCGAGCAGGAACTCGTCGACGGAACCGTCAGGATCAGCGTCGTCGAGGCCGTGGTGACCTCGGTCACCGTCGTCGGCAACGAGCACTTCACGACCGAAAACATCCGCGCGAGCATAAAGCTGAACACCGGCGCGCCGCCGCGCCTGGGCGAGCTCTCGGAATCGATCCAGTTGGCCAACGACAACCCGGCCAAGCAGCTCTCGGTGTCGATGGCGGAAGGCGCGTTGCCCGGCACGATCGACGCGAAGGTGTCCGTGGTCGACTACAACCCGCTGCGCATCATCGCCACGGTGGACAACACGGGCACGGCCAGCAGCGGCCAGTGGCGCACCGGCGTCGCGATCCAGCATGCCAACCTGTTCGGCCTTGACCATGTGGGCACGCTGGCCTACACGACCTCGCCCGACGGCCCGTCCGGCCAGAAACTGGGCGTGTATTCGGTGGGCTACCGGATCCCGCTGTACAACCTGGGCGACAGCCTGGACCTGGTTTACGGCCGGTCGAGCGTCAATTCGCCATCGAGCTCGCCCACGCTCGGCGGCGTGCTGGGCCTCACCGGAAAGGGCGAGATCGTCGGCATCCGCTACAACCATTTTCTCGGGCGCACCGGAGAAAGCACCGCCAAGATCGTCTTCGGCTTCGACCGCAGGAGCATCGACTCGCGCTGCGACGTCAACGGCCAGCCGATCAGCATCACCGGTCCGACGCCGCCGGTGGCCTCGTGCGTGCCGTACACGACGACACCGCTCAGCGTCACGTACATCTCTCAGCGCGAGGGCGTGGACCAGTCGATCAACTACAACATCGGCCTGTCGCGCAACATGGCCAGCGGCCAGCGCTTCACCAACCTGGACGGCGGCACCGACCGCTACTCGTACCTGACGCCGGGCAACCGCGACACGCGCGACGGCTTCGTGGTCGCGCACGGCGCCGTCAACTTCCTGCAAGCCTTGCCAGGCGGGTGGCAAGTGCGTCTGGCCGGCAACGCCCAGCTGACCGACACGCCGCTGGTGGCCAGCGAACAATTCGGCCTCACCGGCGCGAACGCGGTGCGGGGCTTCGACGAGCGCGCGGTGGTTGCCGACAGTGGCCTGGTGCTCAGCGCCGAGCTCTACACACCCGAACTGAGCCCTCGACTTGGCCTGCCAGGCAACCTCCGCGGCCTGGTGTTCGTGGATGCCGGGTACGGCGCCAACCACAAGGCCGCGGGCACCTATTTGCCGGGCAGCACGAACGTGGCCAGCGCCGGCGTAGGCACGCGCTACAGCCCGAGCCGCGACTTCAGCGTCCGGCTGGACGTGGCCCGCGTGCTTGAGTCGGGCAGTTCTTTGATCGAGAAGCGCGGCGACTGGCGCGCCCATCTGAGTGCGATGTTCGCGTTCTGAAAAGGAAGACAGCCAATGAATACCGAATCCTTCAAGCTCCGCTTCCTGCCGCTGGTGGTCGCGGCCATCTGTGCCGGCGGGGCCGGCTGTGCGCTGGCCCAGATCGCAGCGGGCGCACTGCCCACGGGCGGCACCGTCGTTGGCGGCCAGGCCTCCATCGTGCAGAACGGCACGACGCTCAACATCAACCAGACGACCAACCAGGCGCTGGTCAATTTCTCGACCTTCAACGTCGGCTCGGGCGCGCTGGTCGACATTCGCCAGCCGGGCGCCGCAGCAGCGCTGCTGGCGCGGGTGACCGGCGGTGACCCGTCACAGATCTACGGGCAGATCCGGGCGAATGGCGCGCTCTGGCTGATCAACCCGTCGGGCATCCTGGTGGGGCAAGGCGCGCGCATCGACGTGGGCAGCTTCATTGCCAGCACGCTGGGCGTGAGCGACACGGATTTCCTGGCCGGACGCCTCAACTTCACGTCGCCAGCAAATGGTGGCGTGGCCGGCGCAGTGCGCAACGCCGGCACCATCAACGCCGCCAGCGGCGGCAGCATCTACCTGGTCGCGCCAAAGGTAGAGAACAGCGGCATGCTGAACGCGCCCAAGGGGGAAGTGATCCTCGCGGCCGCGCAGAACGTGCAGCTGATCGACACCGGCCATCCCGGTGTCACCGTGGAACTCACCGGCACCAAGGGCGACGTGAATAACCTCGGACGCATCGTCGCCGACGCCGGCCGCATCGGCCTGGCCGCGGGACTGGTGACCAACGCAGGCACGGTCAGCGCGAGCAGCGCCGAAAGCGTGGGCGGCCGCGTGTTCCTGCGCGCCACCGACCTGAAGACAACCTCGACGTCGGACATCAGCGCCAACGGAACCTCCGGGGGCAATGTGGTCCTGTCCGCGGACAACACCAACATCGACGGGCGCGTCTCGGCCACGGGCATCAACGGCCCCGGTGGATTTGTGGACACGTCTGGCCACGTCAGCCTGAACGTCAAGCACGCGCCGATCGTGGGCAAGGGCGGCGAATGGCTGATCGACCCTAGCAACCTGGTGGTCGTGGCCGGCGGCGGTGGGGCGGACCTGAACAACGGTGGTGTCGTCACGTCGACCGAGACGGGGACGACGGTCGGGGCCGACGTGATCACGGCGCAACTCAACCAGGGCACGAGCGTGTCGCTGGTAACCGGTGCCGGTGGCGCGGGCGTGGGCAACATCGTGGTCAGCGCCGCTATCGCCAAGACCGCGGGCGACTACGCCCGGTTGACGCTGAGGGCGCACAACGACGTCACCGTCAACGCGCCCATCACCAGCACTTCGGGCGCGCTCGACCTTGATCTAAAGAACAATTTTTTCGGCGTCGCCAGCGAGGGCGGCCACGTGGCCACAGTCAACGCCAATGTGAACCTGAATGGTGGTCGCCTCGACGTCTCGCAAGGTGAGGCCCTGGGCAACGGCACGCTGAACATCACCGGCGGCACCACGACGCTGGGCGCGGGTTCGTCCATCAACGCCGCGTCGGTGAATGTGCAAACGGGTGGCCGAGTGTCGATCGATTCCGAGCAGACCCTCAAGGGCGCCTGGAACAATGCCGGTCAGATTGACATCGTGAACAACGGCTCAATCAACCTGGTCAACCCGATGGAGCCAGCCACGAGCCTCACGAACACCGGCCGCATCACCCTGTCGGGCAGCAACGGTTTCGCATTGATCGGCGCCACCGATGGGGTGAACCTGATCAACAACGGCGACATCGTCAAAACGTCGACCGGCGCCCAGCAGATCACGGGGTTGACCAACGGCCCGACAGGCCGCCTCATCGTCGACGCCGGCAAGCTCACTCTTGACCAAAGCACCCTGGGTGGCCACGCCACCGTGGCGCCGTCCTCCACGCTGGTGCTGAGCGACTCGAATGTGGCCAGCGGTGTCGACATCATTGGCGCGGGCGCCATGGTGTGGTCGGGCAACGTGACCCTGCTGGGCGACGTGACGCTGGGCGCGACCGCGCCGACGTTGAGCGACGACCCCGGTCGCTTTTTCACGTTCATCCGGGGCTCGGGCTACAAGCTCACGACGTACGGCCTGGTGAACGTCGTCAAGAACCTGGTGCTTGACAGTGGCGCGACCTGGGAAAACTTTGGCACGGTCAACGTCGGCCCAGCTTCGCCAAGCGTGCTGGCCTTCAATCTGAGCGCGGTCTTCAACAACAAGTCGGGCGGCGTCGTGGACGTGCGGGACGGCTCGCGCCTCGAGCTCGCAACCACGACGGTGATCAACAACGAAGCCGGCGCGTTGCTGAAGGTCGACTCTACCGGCACCAGTGCGTTCAGCGGTGGAAACCAAGGCCAGTTGCTCAACGCGGGCACGCTCATCAAGACCGGCAACGGCACGACGCCGGCGCCGCTCACCAACCTCGCCGGCGGCGTGCTGAAGATCGAAGGCGGCTCTTTCGGCGTCGCGTTCACTCAAGCCAACGCCAACGCCGGCACCGTCGAGATCGCCTCGAGCGCGACGCTGCTCAGCACAAATGGCGTGGACCTCTACAACGCAGGAACGATCCGTGGCACCGGCACGATCAACATCAACGGCGAAGGCGGCAAGCTGGTCAACAACGGCGTCGTTGCGCCTGGCGGTTCCGACCAGATCGGCACGCTGACCCTCAACGGCCAATACACGCAGGGCCCGATGGGTGCGTTGAACATCCGCCTGGCCAACGCCACGTCCGATCAATTCAATGTGAACGGTGCTGTGCAACTCGCGGGCGCGGTGAATGTCTCGACCCTGAGTGGCGGCATGCCGACCAACGGCGCTGTGGCCGACTTCCTGGTCGCCAGCTCAGGCCGCACCGGCACGTTTTCGCAAGTCAACACGACACCGGTAGTCACCCCGGAGACGACCGGCACGCTGTCGGTGACCTACTCCGCATCCGGAAGTACGGTGGCGCAGGTGAAGGCGACGACAGCACCGACAACGCCGGTGGTCACAACGCCGGTGGTCACGACACCTGTGACGCCAGTTGTTGAACAGCCGGTCAGCATCTGTTCGATCGCCCCTGATTCGGCGCTCTGCATCGTGCTGTCGCCGCAGTCGCCGTCAAAGCCGCTCGTGCCGGTCCTGCAGGGTATGAACGAGGTGATCAAGACCGTCGCACCGAACGCTTACGCCAACCTCGAGCCACAAACCGCCCAGGGCATTTCCACAAGCGTCGCCCAGGAAGTTGCAGCCGCAAACGACAAAACTGGCACGAAAAACGAGCCCGTCAAAAAGATGTACTGCAACTGAAGCCCCATGAAAAACACCGCCAAATTTTTCGCTGCACGCTTAACAGCCATGTCTATCCTGGCCGCGGTCTGCTCGCAAGCGAGCATGGCCCAACCGTCCCAAGCCCAGTCCGTTCAAACCGCCGACAGCGCGCCGATCGTCGCCAGCATCACCACGCTGTCCGGTCTGGTGGTCGCGCGCGGCACCCAGGGCTCGACCAAGATGCTGGCCCTTGGCTCGACGGTGCGCGAGGGCGAAACCCTCACGACGGAATCCAAGGGGTACGCGCTGGTGAAGTTCACCGACGGCGCCGAGATCCTGATGAAGCCGGACACCGTGATCTCGCTCAACCGCTTCGCCTACGACCCGGCGCAGCCGCAGCTGGACCGCTCGATCGTCGAACTGGTGCAGGGCGGCTTTATCAGCACGCCAGGGGCACTGGGCAAACGCAGCCCCGGCTCGACGGTGATCAAAACTTCCAAGGGCGACCTGCAAGGCGCCGGAACCCTCAACCTGATCCTGCAGCCATGAAAAAATCTCTCATCCTGATGGCACTGCTATCGACCTTGGGTGCCGCCGCGCCGGCCATGGCCACCACGTTCATAGCCCAGGACGCGCCACCCACGGGCACAGGCAGGACTACGGCTCCGTCACCAGGAGCGCCGGGCGCTGCCACTCTTCCGCCCGGTCTTTACGTCCAAGTGTTGGACGGGCTCATCAATGTGACGAACCCTGCCGGTTTGCAGTCATTTTCCGCAGGGCAGTTCGGCTACACCTCGAGCTTCCAGCAACCACCCGTCGTTCTCCCCCGCAATCCCGGCATGCAGTTCACGCCGCCACCGGCGTTCAATAGTTCTACGGGGCCCTCGACCCCCGCCGCTGTAAAAAGCAGCAGTGTCGATTGCGAAGTCCGTTGAATTTGAGCGGGCTCGCGCCGCGTCGCGTAACCTTCATAAAACGATTCAATGGTTCAACTATCATTGAATAATGAATTCAGAAGCCGTTGTTCGCTCTCTTGCCGCCTTGGCCCAACCCGTGCGGTTGCAAGTTTTTCGTTGCCTGGTCGTCGCTGGTCCCGGAGGATTGACGCCGGGGGCGCTCGTAGAGGCCATCGGAGTTCCGGCAACCGGCCTGTCGTTTCACCTCAAGGAGCTGACGCATGCCGGGCTGGTTTCCCAAGAACGTCAGGGCCGCAACCTGATCTACCGCGCGGCCTTCGATCAGATGAGCGCACTGCTCGGCTACCTGACCGATAACTGCTGTGAAGGCGAACCCTGCCTTCCATCGAGCACGGCTTTCTGCGCATGCTGACAGCGGTTCTTCTGTTCGTTTGCACTCTCACCCTGGTCATCTGGCAGCCGAGGGGCTTGGGCATCGGTTGGAGCGCTTCGCTCGGGGCTGTGATCGCCCTGGTTCTGGGTGTTGTTCACCTCAGCGACATCGCCGTCGTATGGAGCATCGTCTGGAACGCCACCGCCACCTTCGTGGCTGTGATCATCATCAGCCTGCTACTCGACGAAGCCGGCTTCTTCGAATGGGCGGCGTTGCACGTCGCGCGCTGGGGAGGCGGCCGAGGGCGCCTTCTCTTCGCCTTGATCGTCTTGCTCGGCGCGGCTGTGTCGGCACTGTTCGCCAACGACGGCGCCGCGCTGATCCTGACGCCGATCGTCATGGCCATGCTCATCGCCCTCGGCTTCACGCCGGCCGCGACGCTTGCCTTCGTGATGGCCGCAGGCTTCATCGCCGACACCGCCAGCCTGCCGCTGATCGTCTCGAACTTGGTGAACATCGTCTCGGCCGATTTCTTCAAGATCGGCTTTGACGAATACGCTGCGGTGATGGTCCCGGTCAACGTGGCCTCGGTGCTGGCAAGCCTGGTCGTGCTGCTGCTGTACTTCCGCGGTGACATCCCCGCGACCTACGACGTGGTGCAGCTCAAGACGCCCTCAGCCGCGATCAAGGACCGGGCAACTTTCGGCGCTGGCTGGGTGGTGCTCGTTCTCCTGCTGGTCGGGTTTTTTGCCCTGGAGCCGCTGGGTGTGCCGGTGAGCGCAGTCGCCTCCGTCGCTGCTGCGCTGCTGCTTGCCGTGGCTGCGCGCGGTCACGTGATCAGCACGCGCAAAGTCCTGCGCAACGCGCCGTGGCAGATCGTGGTCTTCTCGCTGGGCATGTACCTGGTGGTCTACGGCCTGCGCAACGCGGGCCTGACCGACCGCATCGCCGGCCTGCTGAACATCTTTGGGCAAGGCGGCATCTGGGGCGCGGCAATCGGCACCGGCTTCCTCACGGCGCTGCTGTCCTCGGTGATGAACAACATGCCAACCGTGCTGATTGGTGCCCTGTCGATCGAGGCCTCCACCGCTACCGGGGTGGTGAAAGAAGCCATGGTCTATGCCAACGTCATCGGCTGCGACCTTGGCCCGAAGATCACGCCCATCGGCAGCCTGGCGACGCTGCTCTGGTTGCATGTGCTGGCCAAGAAGGGGACGACCATCTCCTGGGGCTACTACTTCAAGGTCGGCCTCGTGCTGACCGTGCCGGTGCTCTTTGTGACTTTGGCCGCACTCGCTCTGCGCCTGAGCTGAGCAATGCGCCCATCTTTTGCTCCCGACCCAATGACTCACATCACGATCTATCACAACCCCGATTGCGGTACTTCCCGCAACGTGCTCGCGCTCATCCGCAACTCCGGCGAGGAGCCAGAGGTGATCGAGTACCTCACGAATCCACCTGATCGAGCGACGCTTGATCAATTGTTGGCGGCGATGGACATGCCAGTGCGCGACGTGCTGCGGCAGAAGGGCACGCCCTACGACGACCTCGGCCTGGGTGATTCGAAGTGGACTGATGCGCAGCTCGTCGGCTTCATGCTGCAGCACCCGATCCTTATCAACCGTCCCATCGTGGTCACGCCACTCGGCACTCGGCTGTGCCGTCCTTCGGAAGCGGTGCTCAACATCCTGCCGCAGCCGCAGCAGGCAGCGTTTGCGAAGGAAGACGGCGCCGCGGTGATCGACGCGAAGGGGCAGCGTGTCGACAAGGCCTGACCTCCCGAACATCGATGCCGAGCTGTTCCACAGAGCAGATCTGCAGCAGCTGCATCCGACCGAGCGCTCCACGCACGCACCGCGCATCCTTCTGCTCTACGGATCGCTGCGCGAGCGCTCCTACAGCCGGCTGCTGACCGAGGAAGCTGCACGTTTGCTGCAGGCCCTCGGCGCGGAAGCACGCATCTTCGACCCGCGGGGCTTGCCAATGCCGGACGACGCGCCAGAAGACCATCCGAAGGTGCAGGAGCTGCGCGACCTGGCGCAATGGTCCGAAGGCATGGTTTGGACCTCGCCCGAGCGACACGGTGCCATGACCGGCATCATGAAAGCACAGATCGACTGGATTCCTCTGGCCATCGGCGCGGTCCGGCCCACGCAAGGCAAGACGCTCGCGGTGATGGAGGTATCGGGCGGATCACAGTCCTTCAATGCCGTCAACCAGCTGCGGGTGCTGGGGCGCTGGATGCGCATGATCACCATCCCGAACCAGTCGTCAGTCGCGAAGGCGTTCATGGAGTTTGACGATGCGGGCCGCATGAAGCCCTCTTCGTACTACGAGCGAGTCGTCGACGTAATGGAAGAATTGGTGAAGTTCACCTTGCTCACGCGCGACTCGGCTGCCTATCTGGTGGACCGCTACAGCGAACGAAGGGAGAGCGCCGAGCGACTTTCCAAGCGGGTCAACCAGCGATCGATCTGATGCCTCTGTCCAGCGGCTCTTCCGTCGCTGTTGCTTGCTCAGCTAAACACCATATGCCACCGTGGAGCGATCCCGGCCCTTGATGACGGCGAGGAACACAGCTTGCGCAAGCGGCGATGGCAGACGCCTCGAAGAAGCGTCAACGCCCTGCCCCGCTCCCACCCGTCTGCGAATACAACGCCGGCCGTGGCAACCAGACCTCGATCGTCCCCGGTGCGCCATTCAGTCGACTCGGCAACGCCGCCACGCGCCACTTGCCCGACGGCGGCTTGGCGGTTTGCGCCAACGCATCTGCACACGCGCGCAGACTGGCGTCGTGATACAGGATGGTCGGGACAGGATGGCCTTCGGGGGGCGAGCGGCCAGCGGTGCGTGCGCTGGCGAGCACGTCTTCGATCGGCGGCACCGAAGCACCCAACGCGCGCCACGCAGGTCGGAAAGCACGGGCAGCATCGCGCGATTCAGGACCGAAGATCTGGATGTAGACCAGCGCGCCGCTGCACGCGGTCGATGACGGCGGTGGGCGTTGCGTCTCTCGTACGGCAGCGGTGATGGGTGGCGTCGCCGAGCCGACCGGCTCAGGCCCAGTCGCCGACGGGGTCGGCATCCGCGAAGGCAAAGGTAGCGGCTCAGGCGCCGCACCCGCCCCCCGAAACGCCACGCGCCGCGCATCGAACGGCGCCCGAAGCCGGGTCCATAACGCCTCGGCAAAAGAACCCGCCCCTGCGCCCAGGCCGCTGCAGTTCGACTGCGCCGGCGTCACGCCGGTGTAGTCGCGCGCCCAGTAGCGCGGTGCGCAGGCCGTCGACGGCGCGGGTTGCAGGCAACCGATGTCGTTGTCGGGGCTGAGCAATCGCGCGCACGCCGGGCTGACGCTCACTTTGTCTGGATCGACAGGTGTACCGATGCCGACGCCCGCGTTCTCCAGTTCTTGTGCGCAGGCCTTCTTTGCATCGTCGACGATGTGCACCGACAACCTGAATTTCGCCAGAAAGTTGTCGCTGCCCGATCGGCACAACAGGTCGCCCGTGCGCAGCAGTTCGCCGGCCAACGACGAAGGCGCTTCGCCCGGCGAAGCGTTGATTCGAAGCTTGGCCCAGCGGTCGGTCAGGTCCTTGAACGCGGCTGCCTCTGCGCTTTGCTTTTGCGCGGCCTGCGTGCGCCAGCTGTCGATGCCCTGCCATGCCGCGACGCCGAAGGTGGCGGCAGTGCCGATACCGATCGATGCCGTCACCGCACCTGCTTTGAGCACGCGCGCCTGCAGCCGGCTGACGGTGGCGACGGCGCCATTCGCGCCACCGGCGCCGGTCGCTGCGGCCGCATTGGCCGCGTTCACCGCGCTGACGGCGTTCGCATGTGCCAGCGCCGGCCCGATCTGCCCGTCGTCGATCTTGAACAGGTCGTGCGTGCCGTGAGCGATGCGCGACAGCATCTCGCCATCGAGCCTGTTGCCGATTTCAGCACCGAGCCTGAAGTAGCTTTCCCACTGCGCTTCGTCGAAGAACTGATCGGTTGTGGGCTGTTGCGGAAAGAGCGGATTCGCCGCCTTGAAGTTGACGAGGTCGACCGGCAGCTCGGCCGACATGTTGGGTTTGACCAGAACCATGTGGCCGCGCAGGCCGCTCTCATAGTCGATGCGCGCCAGCGCCAGGCACGCTTGGCTGTTGGTCGATGCCAGGTCATTGAGCGAGCCGAAGACGCCGACGTAGGGCCAGTCGGCATCGACGCACGGCTTCAACAGAACGATGTCGGCGCTGAGGTCGATGCGGGCGCGGCGGATGAGATTTTCAAGATCGTTGAAGCGGTAGTTGGGGTCGGCGCCGCAGTCGGCCACGACGATAAGTTCGGCCTCCTGCCGCAGCAGCGCATACACGCCGGTATTCTCGAAATGACCGCCGTCGCTCAGATACCAGTTGGCCGATCCGCTGCCCGGAAAAGCACCGAAGCATTCGAACAGCATGAAGCGCGTCTTCATCAGGAAGGTCGTCGCATGCCGCGCCGCACCAACCTGCAGAATGCCGGCCTGCGCGCTGTTCCACCAATAGCCCAGCCGCAGTCCCGCGAACACCGACAGTGCCGCAATGCCGCGCTTGGTCATGCGACCCAGTCCGGGTGCAAACGCCGCGCCGGAGATGGCAGTCCAGGCGCCTACCGTGAGCGCTGCCTCGCCCCGCGCCTTGGCCCAGGGCGCGCCGACCGCCTGCATCCAGCCCAGCGGGCCAATGGTCAACGGCAGGCTCTTGCGATCGCGGTTGAAGAGCTTCTGCTTGGGGTCGTGCGTCTGGTTGATGCACACGTTGATGAAGTGCACAGGTCCGCCGAAGCGGTGCGGCGCGTACTTGAGTTGCGCCAGATCGTCCTCGTCGTCGACCGAGCCGACCGGCACCTCCGGCGGCGACAACGCCGACAGCCCGTCGAGCGGATTGGCGCCCAGCCGATGCTTGTTGGCCGCACCCAGATAGCCGCGCACGATGCGCGCCTTGTAGAACATGTGCAGCGACGACAAATTGAGAAACGCGAAGTTGCGCCCCGTCATCCACGCATAGCCGAAGACGACGACGAATATCGTCGCAAGCCAGACCCAGCCCCGCGAAAACTCCAGCCCATCTTCAGTGAACACGGGGAGCAGCACGCCCGCGTAGAGCACCGCGATCCACCATGCGGCGAGGCAGAAAGCGACGATCAATCCGAACAAGCTTCCGACCGTCATCAGCAGCTGACGGCCAACGCCGGGCAGCTCGCTCTTGCCGCTGTAGAGCAAGGGCAACACACCGCGCAGCGCGGCCGCGCCGATCAGCAGCACGCCGCCATAAGAGGCCCGCGTTTCGCGCGTTTCCGCGGCCAGCCACCAAGCACTGCGATCGAGTGCGCCGAGCAATCCGAGCACCAGCATCAGGTACAGCATCGAGGCCAGCGTGTCGGTGAGTTCATTGCGCATCGCAGCCGCCACGCATCCGCGCAGGGTGCGATAGAGCACCCATCCGAGCGCGATCACCCAGGTTGCCGCGAAGCCGCCGAAAGCTGGCACCAGCCACACCGGCGCGCTGTATTGCAGCTCCAGCGTCGGGCCGACATAGAACGCGGCGCCAAAGAGCGCGCACCACAGCGCCATCATGCCGACAATGGCCCAAACAGACGGCCGGTCGCGCACCGACCAGTACGCATCGGCCAGCACGATCGACAGCGCCCAGGGCACCAGCATCATCAGCCAAAGCGTGGGCAGTTGCGTGGCCCAGCGCACCGGCGCGATGACCGTCTCGGCGTTGTCGAGATCGACGGTGCGTGCCACCGCTTCCCACAGGCCCAGGTCGACACAGGCGAGCCCCAAGCCGATGAGGCACGCCGCAATCGCGATCTCGATGTGCGTGCCGAGCAGGTTGCGCAGGTACAGCGCGACAGCGAAGAGCGTGTCGCGCATGCCGCCCGGGATCAGGTAGCGCCCATTGCTGCGCAGCCACCAGCCGAAGCGCACGTTGTCGACTTCGGCAAAGGCGCCTTCTACCGCGCGCACTTCGTCCGGCGTGGTGGCGCGCGTGCACAGGCGGCCGAAGGTCGAGCCGATGTAGCCGCCGCCAGAAACCGTCGAAAGCAAATCGAACCTGAGGAGTTGTCTTCGCTGCGCAAGCGCCTTCAGCATGCCCAGGCAGAAGGTAGCGCTCCGGATGCCGCCGCCCGACAAGGCAAGACCCCACGGCCGGCGCCCGTCGTCGGTGCCTTCGAGTGCGACGCGGCGCTCCGCGACCAACTGCTTGATGGTGTCGTCCATCCGGGTCCTCGTTGTCCAGCGCGGGATGTTTTCATGGGCCGCTCCAAGCGGCAATGCGTCGGACGGTCTATGACCAATGTGGGAGATTCGGCAACGTATCTACAGCCGTCGGCGCCAGGCGCATCGCATGGGCTAAGGACCTACGACATGGCCGATGCGCCGCCCTACAAACGGCGGCGCGCTGCGCCGACGGGACGCGTTCGAACGCACACGTACGGTCCTCCCACTTCGCGGGCAACTCAAAGCTCACTCCGCTGCGCAACACGACAACCAGACAACAAAGAGACCGAGGGACCACCCCATGCTTGCTCCCGTGACCGACGATCTATTCGAGCGCCTGCAAAAGCAATATGGCCACGATCTGACGCTGGCAGCGCTGGTCGAAGCTGGCGCAGATCGGCTGCCCCTGCCGGGCGCGGGCGAAACGTTGAAGCGGTGGCGAGCACTCGCGGCGGTCGCGGCGCACGATCTCTCTCTGGTCAAGCTGTTCGAAGGTCACACCGATGCGCTCGCCATCCTGGCGGAACTCGGAGGCGACGCGCCGGACGGCTCACTGTGGGCGACCTGGTGTGCCGAGCCACCGGACGCTCGCGTCGCTTTCGAAGCGCACGGTAGCTCTTCACGATCCCCCGCGACTTCGGCTTCGTCGCTGTCCCCGACGGATGCCGCTTCTCCGACTCTGCGCCTTCACGGAACCAAGGCGTGGTGCTCCGGTGCGGCAAGCGTCACGCACGCCGTCGTCAGCGGATGGAACGCTGCCGGCGAGCCCTGCCTCGCTGCGGTGTCCCTGCAGCAACCGGGCGTCACGGTGACAGAACAAGGCTGGCACGCCGTCGGCATGGCGGGCAGCGCGAGCGTCGATGTCCGCTTCGATGGCGCGCATGCCACGCAACTCGGCCAGCCCGGTGACTACACGCGACGTACCGGCTTTTGGCATGGCGGCGCCGGCATCGCTGCGTGCTGGTACGGCGGCGCCTGGGGCATTGCCCGAACCGTGCACGAGCGTTCAGGTGGCAGCAAGGCACCGCACCAGCTGGCGCACCTCGGCGCCATCGATGTGGCGCTGGCAGGTGCCGCGGCGGTACTGCGGGAATCGGCGGAGTGGATCGACACGCATCGCGATGCCGATGCACAGGCCGTCGCCATGCGTGCGCGGCTGGTGGTCGAGCATGCCGCCGAAGAAGTGATCCACCACGCGGGCCGCGCACTCGGCGCCGGGCCGCTGTGCCGCGACGCTCGCTTCGCCCGCGCCATGGCCGACTTGCCGGTGTTCCTGCGACAAAGCCACGCTGAGCGCGATCTGGCCTCGCTCGGCGCGCTGGCGCTGGAATCGAAAGCCGCGTCATGGATGCTCTGATCTCCGTGCCAAACGACCGCGCCATCGAAGGCGTCGGCACCACTGAAGCCGAGTGGCTGGGCTGGCCGCGCCTGACGCAACTGCCCGCCCTGACGGCCAGCGAGATGGTGCCGCACGGCGCACGTGCAGTGGTGGTGGCGCCGCATCCGGACGACGAAATCCTGGCGGTCGGCGGGCTGCTCGCGCAGCTCGCCCGGCTCGGCACACCCGTGTTGATCGTCGCCGTCACCGACGGCACTGCGAGCCATGTCGGCTCTACCGAATGGCCGGTAGAACGGCTGGTGCGCGAACGGCCGCATGAAAGCCGAATCGCATTGCATCGGCTCGGCATCGCTACCGAGCCCGTGCGACTCGGCCTGCCCGATGGCCAGATCGAGGGCTATCGCGATTTGCTCGCTGAACGGCTTGCGCCGCTGCTCACGGCCGACGACGTGCTCTTCACCACCTGGCGCCGCGACGGCCATCCGGACCATGAAGCCACCGGCGATGCCTGTTCCGTGGCATCGCTGCACAGCGGTGCACGCCTCATCGAAGTGCCGGTGTGGGCGTGGCATTGGGCCAAGCCCGCCGACACGCGTCTCCCCTGGAGTCGGGCGCGCCGCATCGTGCTCGATGCCGACGCTGCCGAGCGCAAGCGCCATGCCGTGCAGGCCTTCAGCAGCCAGCTCTTGCCCGACGCGTCGACCGGAGCCGGACCGATCCTTCGCAGCACGACGGTCGCACGCGCGGCGCGCCCGTTCGAGGTGGTCTTCGAATGACCGCGCCTGCCCCCATGACCGACAAGACCGCGTACTTCGACGCGATGTACGGCCACAGCGCCGACCCGTACGCGTTGCGCACGCGCTGGTACGAGCAGCGCAAGCGGGCCGTGCTGATGGCCGCGTTGCCGCACCCACGCTACGGCCTCGCCTACGAGCCTGGCTGCGGGGCGGCCGAGCTGACGGTCGAACTCGCCTCGCGCTGCGACCATGTGCTGGCAAGCGACTTCTCCGACAACGCCGTGACAGCCGCACGCGAGCGCACCGAAGCGCTCGACAACGTGCGCGTCGACAAACACGTGCTGCCGCGCGACTGGCCTGCTGCCGACGCGCCCTTCGACCTCATCGTGTTGAGCGAAGTCGGCTACTTTCTCGACGCCGCGGCCATGCACCGTGTGGCGCGTTGCTGCGCCGCATCGCTCTCTGCAGAAGGGGTGCTTGTCGCGTGCGATTGGCGGCCCGACTTTTCGGAGCGCGCTCTTTCCACGGAAGCGGTGCACGCCGCGCTGGCCGACATCGGCCTCCCGCAATGCGTGCGCCACGACGAAGACGATTTCCTGTTGCGGGTGTGGTCCCGCGACAGCCGTTCGGTGGCACAACTGGAAGGCATTCGATGATTGGTATCGTCATCCCCGCACACAACGAGGCCGAGCACATCGGCGCCACGCTGGCCGCCGTGACGCAGGCGGCCACTCATCCGGCACTGAACTGCGAGCCGGTGCGCGTGATGGTGGTGCTCGACAGCTGCGACGACGCCACCGGCGCCATCGTCGAAACCTACGGCGCAGCGCACGATGTCACGACCTTGCCGCTGTCTGTCCGCAACGTCGGCATGGCACGCGCGGCCGGTGCCAGCCGGATGATGGAGGACGGCGCGCGATGGCTCGCTTTTACCGATGCAGACACCATCGTTTCGCCCGACTGGCTGGTGAAGCAACTGGCGCAGGAGGCGGACGCAGTGTGCGGCTCGATCGGCATCGACGACTGGAGCGCACACGGCGCTCACAGTGAGTTCATTCGCGACCATTTCGCCCGCACCTACACGGACGCCGACGGGCACCGCCATATTCACGGGGCCAACCTGGGCGTGTCGGCCGAAGCGTACCGCCGCGTGGGTGGCTTCAGGCCGCTGGCGTGCAGCGAAGACGTGGCGCTGGTCGAAGCGCTACAGGCTGCGGGTGCCCGCATCGCGTGGAGCGCGGCCCCGCGCGTGAGCACCAGTGCGCGTCGGAATGCCCGCGCGCGCGGCGGCTTCGGCGACACGCTGATGGCTGTGATCGCGGCTGGCATGTCGGCGGTAGACGCACCTATGACCGGCGGCAACGGACCGCTGATGTCCGCCTGAGACGCCTCAGACGCCTGACATGTCGGCGGCTCTGCCGACTGCGACTTTGCCAGCCAACCGCGCGGTTGCTAGCCGCCGCGCCGTTGCCGCGCGCGACGAACCTGGCGACTCTGCACCGCCTCGCTGGCGAGGCGCTCGCGGTTGCGCCGGTCTGCACGACGGCGCTTGCTGAGCCAACGCGACAGCGCGAAGCTGCCGATGCACGCCACCAGAAAAAACGAGATGCCGACGACGCCGAATTCCATGGCCGTTTCTTTCTTGCCGTGCTTATAAGACGCGGACGACGCTGGTCGGCTTGAAGCCGAGGTCCGCCGCCTTGCCCTTGCGGCCACGGCTGCTGCGCGCATTGTTGAGGGTACGAATCTCCAGGGTCTCGTCGCGTTCCTTGCCGCCGCGGCCGATGCCTTCGATTTTTACGCTGCGCGTGTAGGCGGCCGCACCGGCCAGCGTGTCTTTGGCTTCGAGGTCGATGAGGGTCAGTCCGCGGCCGCCCTTCGGCAGGCTTTTCATCTCGGCGATCTCGAAGGTCAGGATGCGTCCGCCGGTCGATGCGCAGGCCACGTGCGTGGCGGCGGGTATCGCTTCGCCCCCAAGGGCGCTTTTTTCGCCGATGTGCACCAGCGAAGGACGGCAGAGCTGCTCACCCTCGCCGACGTCGAAGAAGGCCTTGCCGCCGCGCTGGCGCGACATCATGTTGTCCACCGTCGCGATGAAGCCATAGCCGCCGGTGTTGGCGAGCAACAGGCTGGCGCTGGCCGGGCCCGCGAAATAGTGCGCGACCTGGGTGCCGCTGTCGAGCTCGATCAGCGTCGTCACGGGTTGTCCGTCGCCGCGGCCGCCGGGCAGCGATGCCACCGCCACGGTGTAGACGCGGACGCCTTTCTCCTTGGCCGTGCCGAACACGAGCAGCGTGTCGACCGTTCGGCATTCGAAGACGGCGTAGAGCGCATCACCGGACTTGAATGCGTACTCCGCAGGCGTCGTGCCCGCGACCACCTTCTCGCTGGCCCAGCCCTTCTGCGCGCGGACCCAGCCCTTCTGCGACACGATCACGGTAACCGGCTCATCGATCACCTTCACCTCGGCAATGGCACGTTTTTCGGCCTGGATCAAAGTGCGGCGCGGGTCTTCGAATAGCTTGGCGTCGGCTTCGATTTCTTTCACCAGCAAGCGACGCAATGCAGTCGGGCTGCCAAGAATGTCGTCGAGCTTTTTCTGCTCTTCCTTCAGGCCCTTGAGCTCCTGCTCGATCTTTATCGCTTCGAGCCGCGCCAGCTGACGCAAGCGGATTTCGAGGATGTCCTCGGCCTGACGCTCGCTCAGGGCGAAGCGCGCGATCAACGCCGCTTTCGGGTCGTCGGCTGCGCGAATGATCGCGATCACTTCGTCGATGTTCAGCAGCACCAGCTGCCGGCCTTCGAGAATGTGGATGCGGTCCAGTACCTTGCTCAGGCGATGGCGCGAGCGCTTCTCGACGGTGATCTCGCGGAAGGCGATCCACTCGTTGAGCATCTGCCTGAGCGACTTCTGCGTCGGCTTGCCATCGATGCCGACCATCGTCATGTTGATCGACGACGAGGTTTCCAGCGACGTCTGCGCCAGCAGCGTGGTCACGAAATCTTCCTGGCTGATGCGTGACGTCTTGGGCTCGAACACCAGTCGGACCGCCGCGTCCTTGTTCGACTCGTCGCGCACCACGTCCAGCACCGACAGCAACGCGGCCTTGAGCTGCGTCTGGTCGGCGCTCAGCGCTTTCTTGCCGGCCTTGATCTTCGGATTGGTGAGCTCCTCGATTTCCTCGAGCACCTTCTGCGTACTGACGCCGGGCGGCAGCTCATTGACGACCAGCTGCCACTGGCCGCGCGCCAGCTCTTCGATCTTCCAGCGCGCGCGGACCTTGAGCGAGCCGCGGCCGGTGCGGTACGCCTCGGCGATGTCGCTGGCGGGGCTGATGATCTGCGCGCCACCTGGGTAGTCGGGGCCAGGCACGATCGCCAGCAACTCTTCTTCGCTCAGCTTGCCGTTCGTCTTGATGAGCGCCACGCAGGCGTCGGCGATCTCGCGCAGGTTGTGGCTCGGGATCTCGGTGGCCAGGCCGACCGCGATGCCGCTCGCTCCGTTGAGCAGCGTGAACGGCAGGCGTGCGGGCAGCAGGCGCGGCTCTTCCGTGCTGCCGTCGTAGTTGGGGATGAAGTCGACCGTGCCTTCGTCGATCTCGTCGAGCAACAGGCTGGTGATGCGCGCCAACCGTGCCTCGGTGTAGCGCATGGCCGCGGCGCCGTCGCCGTCGCGGCTGCCGAAGTTGCCCTGGCCGTCGACCAGCGGATAGCGCTGCGAGAAATTTTGCGCCATGCGCACCAGCGCGTCGTAGGCGGCCTGGTCGCTGTGCGGATGAAAGCGGCCGAGCACGTCGCCCACCACACGCGCGCACTTGACCGGTTTTGCGCCCACTGCCCCATTCGTGCCGCCGAAACCGAGCCCCATGCGGGACATCGAATAGAGGATGCGCCGCTGCACCGGCTTCTGGCCATCGGACACATCGGGCAGCGCGCGGCCCTTGACCACGCTGAGCGCGTATTCGAGGTAGGCGGTCTGGGCGTAGTCGGCCAGGGTCAGCGTGGTGCCGTCGCCATCGCTATCAGGCGGGCTCGTGAGGTCGAGCGGAGGTTGGGAGTCCATCGTCACAGTCGGTTCGAAGAAAAAAAGGTTACTGGGTGGCCGGCGGTGCCGTCACGGGCACCTCGGGCATGTAGGGCGAGGTCGGCGGCAGGGTCATGGGCAAGGCCGCACGGGGCAGAGAAGGCGAAGGGACAGACGAAGGCAAAGCCAAAGACGTCGAAGGCTCGGCCGACGTTTGCGGCGCGTAGGGCATGGTCGGCATCTGCGCGCGTTGCGAGGGCGGCATGTTGCCGCGTCCCAGCGCCCCGCCGATTTCCATGCGCACC
Source organism: Variovorax sp. GrIS 2.14 (assembly GCF_046115955.1). Lineage (NCBI taxonomy): Bacteria > Pseudomonadati > Pseudomonadota > Betaproteobacteria > Burkholderiales > Comamonadaceae > Variovorax > Variovorax sp. GrIS 2.14. The sequence continues at coordinate 30,013 of NZ_JBJXIA010000014.1, read as the reverse complement.
CGACCGGGCACTTTGCCGCCACGAGCGCCGTACGTGGCGCCGGCATCCGGCTTCAGATAAGCATAGAGCTGCAGCACCGTCTTCACGTAATTCTGCGTCTCCTTGTAATTGGGAATCTTGTTGCCGGCACGCTGCACCGCGCCCTCGCCCGCGTTGTAGGCCGCGATGGCCAGGTCGAGCTCGCCCGGGAACATCGAGATCAAATCGCGCAGATAACGCGAGCCGGCCGCGATGTTCACCCGCGGATCGAACAGCTTGGTCTCGACGCTGCTCTTCTTGTCGGATTGCACACCGTACCGCTGCGCGGTCGCGGGCATCAATTGCATGAGGCCGATGGCGCCCTTCGGCGAGACCGCTTGCGCATCGAAACCCGACTCGGCCGCGATCAACGCCTGCAGCAGCTCGTAGTCGATTGCGTGGCGCTGCGACGCGTCGCGCAAGGCGGTCTTCGCGGTCTTGTAAGTCGGCGATGCCTCGAACAGCGCGATCAACGTTTGCGAAGCGGGAGGCACCATGCCGCTCGACGCATCCGGCCTGCCGCGCCGGCCCAGGCCATTGGCCGTGTCGAAACTCTGGCCGCCCTTGAAGAAGATCTGGTAGCGCGAGTCGAGCTTCTCGGCCGCGAAATGCGCCACGCCCTTTTCGTCGATGTAGCCGAAGATGTCGGCCGCCATCGCGGCGTGCTGGCCCAGCGCCAACAGCAGAGCGACTGCCGCGGTCCGAAAGCTAAACGTCGATCTCGACGTCATCGGCCCGCAACTCCATCAGCTCGCGTCTGGCGGCGGCCTCGCCCTTGCCCATCAGCTTGGTGATCTCGCCCTGTGTGTCGGCGAAGCTGAGCCGCCCCAGCCGCACCTGCATCAGGCGCCGCGTGTCCGGGTTGAGCGTGGTTTCCCATAGCTGTTCGGCGTTCATTTCGCCCAGCCCCTTGAAGCGGCTGATGCTCCAGGCGCCTTCGCGCACGCCGTCCTTGCGCAGCTTGTCGAGGATGGCAACCAACTCGCCTTCGTCCAGCGCATAGACCTTCGAAGCCGGCTTCTTGGAACGCGCCGGCGCATCGACGCGAAACAGCGGCGGCTTGGCGACGTACACGTGACCGGCGTCGATGAGCTTCGGAAAATGACGAAAGAAAAGCGTCAGCAGCAGCACCTGAATGTGCGAACCATCGACGTCGGCATCGCTCAGGATGCAAACCTTGCCGTAGCGCAGGCCGCTCATGTCCGGCGTGTCGTCGGGTCCGTGCGGATCGACGCCGATGGCGACCGAGATATCGTGAATTTCGTTGTTGGCGAAGAGCCGGTCGCGCTCCACTTCCCAGGTGTTCAACACCTTGCCGCGCAACGGCAGGATGGCTTGCGATTCCTTGTCGCGGCCCATCTTGGCGCTGCCACCGGCCGAGTCGCCCTCGACCAGAAAAACTTCGTTGTGGCTGATGTCCTTGCTCTCGCAATCGGTCAGCTTGCCGGGCAGAACCGCGACGCCGGAGCCCTTGCGCTTCTCGACTTTCTGGCCCGCCTTCTGGCGCGACTGCGCGGCCTTGATCGCCAATTCGGCCAATCTTTTGCCATAGTCGACATGCTGGTTGAGCCACAGTTCCAGCGCGGGCCGCACGAAGCTCGACACCAGCCGCACCGCGTCACGCGAGTTGAGCCGTTCCTTGATCTGACCCTGGAATTGCGGATCGAGCACCTTGGCGCTCAGCACATAGGAGGCACGCGCGAACACGTCTTCGGGCAGCAGCTTGACGCCCTTTGGCAGCAGCGAATGCAGCTCGATGAATCCCTTCACCGCGGTGAACAGCCCGTCGCGCAGTCCGCTTTCATGCGTGCCGCCGGCGCTGGTGGGAATCAGGTTGACGTAGCTCTCGCGCACCGGAGCGCCGTCTTCGGTGAAGGCCACGCACCATTCGGCCCCCTCGCCTTCGGCGAAGTTATCGGCGTTTTTGTCGGCATGACCGGCGCCTTCGAACAACGGAATGACCGGGTCGCCGTGCAGGCTCTGCATCAGGTAGTCGCGCAGGCCGCCCTTGTAGAGCCACTGCTGGGTCTCCTTGGTCTTTTCGATGACCAGCGTCACGGTGACGCCCGGCATCAGCACCGCCTTGCTGCGCAACAGGTGCGTCAGCTCGGCCATCGGCAGCACAGCTGTCTCGAAATACTTGGCGTCGGGCCACGCGCGCACGCTGGTTCCCTGGCGGCGCTCGCCGGCCTCGAGCGGACGGATGACCAGCGGCTCGATCACGTCGCCGGCGCTGAAGGTCAGCCGCGCCGACGAGCCTTCGCGATGCGAGCTCACTTCGAGCCGCGTCGACAGGGCATTGGTCACCGACACGCCCACGCCGTGCAGGCCACCGGAAAAGCTGTAAGCGCCGCCCGATCCCTTGTCGAACTTGCCGCCGGCATGCAGCCGCGTGAACACCAGCTCGACCACCGGCGCTTTTTCTTCCGGGTGCATGCCGAACGGAATGCCGCGGCCATCGTCTTCGATGCCGACCGAGCCATCGGCGTGCATCGTGACCTTGATCTTCTTGCCATGGCCCGCGAGTGCCTCGTCGGCTGCGTTGTCGAGCACTTCCTGAATGATGTGCAGCGGGTTGTCGGTGCGGGTGTACATGCCCGGCCGCTGCTTGACGGGCTCGAGGCCTTTCAGGACGCGGATGGAGCCTTCTGAGTAGGCGGGCGGCGTGGACTTGCTGGAGGAAGCGGATGAAACTGGGGTAGCCATGGCCGCGGATTGTATGCGTCCACTCACGTAAAGCTGGATGGACATACAGATGTCGACCTTGCGCTTGCGGCTACATTTTCCGGATGAATGCCACCGCCCGCCCCCTCTCGATGTTCCAGGTCCTGTTGTGCGGCGCCATGATCGTCACGCTCTCCATGGGCATTCGCCACGGCTTCGGCCTTTGGTTGCAGCCGATCACTCAGGAACAGGGATGGACGCGCCAGACCTTTTCGCTCGCCATCGCGATCCAGAACCTCTCGTGGGGCGTGATCGGTGTTTTCGCCGGCATGCTGGCCGACAAGCTGGGCGCCTTCAGGGTGCTGCTGATCGGCGCGGTCCTCTACGCGGCCGGGCTGGCCGGTATGGCGCTCTCGCCCACGCCGCTGCTGTTCGCGATGACCGCCGGGGTGCTGATCGGCGCAGCGCAGGCCGGCACCACCTACGCGGTGATCTACGGCGTCATCGGGCGGCAGATTCCGGCCGAGCGCCGCTCCTGGGCGATGGGCGTAGCCGCAGCGGCCGGTTCGTTCGGACAGTTTTTGATGGTGCCGATCGAAGGGCAACTCATCGCGCAACTCGGCTGGCATACGGCGCTGCTGGTGCTGGCCGCGCTGGTGCTGCTGGTCGTGCCGCTGGCCTTCGGCTTGCGCGAACCGGCACGCATGGTTGTCGCCGGACACCGGGAGCAAACCATCGCGCAGGCGGTGATGGAAGCTTTTCGTTATCCGAGCTTCGGCCTGCTGATGGCGGGGTACTTCGTGTGCGGCTTCCAGGTGGTGTTCATCGGCGTGCACATGCCGAGCTATCTGCGCGACAAAGGTCTGTCGCCCGAGGTAGCAAGTTATTCGCTCGCTCTCATCGGGCTCTTCAATGTGTTTGGCACTTACGTCGCCGGTTCGCTCGGCCAGAAGCTGGCCAAGCGGAAGATCCTGGCGGCCATCTACTTCGGCAGGGCCATCGCGATAACGCTGTTCTTGCTCGTGCCGGTGTCACCACTGTCTGTCTACGTCTTCGCTGCCGTCATCGGCTTTTTGTGGCTGTCGACGGTGCCGGTGACCAATGCGCTGGTGGCGCAAATCTTTGGCGTGACGCACTTGTCGATGCTGAGCGGCTTCGTGTTTCTGGGCCATCAGGTCGGCTCGTTCCTCGGCGTCTGGCTGGGTGGTTTTCTGTACGACCGCACCGGCAGCTACGACGTCGTCTGGTACATCGCGATCGCGCTGGGGGTGTTCGCTGCGCTGATCAATTTGCCGGTCAAGGAAAACGCCATCGCGCGGCCGATGCCGCAGCTCGCCTGAACTGCATGAAACGCTTGCAGCATCCTCGTCTCATTACCGCTCTGGCCTGGGCGATCGCACTGGTCGCGCTGGGCGCCGTGTTCATGCTCTATGCACGGCCGGCGTTCATGGTGACGTTGATCGATCAGCTTTGGGCATGCTTTTGAGCACGGCGCCGAACGCCATCGATAGCGCGATGTCACAGCCGTCCGCGTGGATCGTGCGTTGGTCGCACCTTGTCCCTGCAGGCGGCCGCGTGTTGGACGTGGCATGCGGCGCGGGCCGGCATCTGCGGTGGTTTGCGGATCGCGGCCATGCAGTGACAGGCGTGGACCGCGCACCCGACGCCGTCGCATCGGCAGCACGCTGGGGCCGCGCCCTGCAGGCAGACATCGAAGCCGGACCGTGGCCCTTCGCCGGAGAAAACTTCGACGTGGTCGTCGTCACCAACTACCTCTGGCGACCCCGGCTGCCCGACATCGTTGCGGCTGTCGCTCCCGGCGGCGTGCTTCTGTACGAGACCTTCGCGGCCGGCAACGAAACGATCGGCAAGCCGTCGCGGCCCGACTTTTTGCTGCAGCCGGGCGAACTGATCGCGGCCTGCGCCGGACTGCGCGTCGTGGCCTACGAGCATGGCTACGAGTCGACGCCGCCGCGATTTGTTCAACGCATCGCGGCCGTGCGGCTGGACGGGTCGGGAATCCCACTACGGCACCTGCTCGGGGAACCGGCTAGGCCTTAAGTAGAATGCCGGTTTTCGTCCAACCGACAAAGAGAGCCCCTTGGAGCAACTGACAGGCAGCATCGTCGCGCTCGTTACGCCGATGCACGACGACGGCAGTGTCGATTACCCCGCACTGCGTCGCATCATCGACTGGCACATCGACGAAGGCACGGATTGCCTCGGCGTGGTCGGCACCACCGGCGAATCGCCGACGGTCGACGTCGAAGAGCACTGCGAAATCATTCGTGTATCGGTCGAGCAAGCCAAAGGCCGCGTGCCTGTCATGGCTGGCTGCGGCGCCAATTCGACCAAAGAAGCCATCGAGCTCGCCAAGTTCGCCCGAGGCGTTGGCGCCGATTCGCAACTGCAGGTCGTTCCTTACTACAACAAGCCGACACAAGAAGGCCAGTACCGGCATTTCAGGGCCATCGCCGAAGCCGTCGGCGATTTGCCCGTTGTGCTCTACAACGTACCTGGCCGCTCCGTCGCCGATATGGCGCACGACACCGTGCTTCGGCTCGCTCAGGTGCCGGGCATCATCGGCATCAAGGAAGCCACCGGCAACATCGAGCGCGCCCAGTGGCTGATTCGCGATCTGCCAAAAAGCTTTGCCGTGTATTCCGGCGACGACCCGACCGCAGTGGCACTCATGCTGTGCGGCGGTCAAGGCAACATCAGCGTCACTGCCAACCTGGCACCGCGCAAGATGCACGAGCTTTGCGTGGCGGCGATCGCCGGCGACGTCAAGCGTGCGATGCAGCTGCAATTCGAGCTGATGCCGCTGCATCGCAACCTGTTCGTCGAGCCCAATCCGATTCCTGTGAAGTGGGCGATGGCGCGACTCGGTTTGTGTGGTGGCGCGCTGCGTCTGCCGCTGACCGAGCTCGACGAGGCCAGTCGCCCGGCAGTCGAAAGCGCATTGCGCGCGACCGGCCTGCTCAAGGACTGAATTCATCTTTACTCCCGCAGATCGAAGTCGCCGGCAACCTTTTGGCCGGAACCTGCTCTGAAGCTGTGGTCGCTGCGACCCATCGATTTGATCGAAACATTCCAACAAGGAAGACCACGTTGAAGAACTTTTTTACGCGCTTTGCACTGCTGGCCCTGGTGGCCAGTCTCGCGGCCTGCTCCGTGCTCGAAAGCGACAAGATCGACTACAAGAGCGCCGGCAAGGCGCCCAGCCTCTCGGTGCCGCCCGACCTGTCACAGCTCTCGCGCGAAAACCGCTACGCGGTTCCAGGCGGCGCGGTTTCTGCCAACTCGTATCAGACCGGCATGGCCAACGCACCGGGCCTGCCGACTTCGGTCAACGCCATCGGCGACGTGCGCATGGAGCGCTCGGGCACGCAGCGCTGGATCGTAGTCAACCGCACGCCTGAACAGCTTTGGGACCCGGTCAAGGACTTCTGGCAGGAGAGCGGATTTTTGCTGACCACTGAGCAGCGCAACGTCGGCATCATGGAAACCGACTGGGCAGAAAACCGCGCCAAGCTGCCGCAGGACATCATCCGTGGCGCCCTCGGCAAGCTGGTCGATTCGGTCTACTCGACCGGCGAACTCGATCGCTTCCGCACGCGCCTGGAGCGCACCCCCACCGGCACCGAAATCTTTGTCTCGCACCGCGGCATGGTCGAGGTCTATAACAACCAGCGCCAGGACCAGACTGTGTGGCAGACACGCCCGGTCGATCCTGAACTCGAAACCGAATTCCTGCGACGCCTGATGGTGAAGCTCGGTGTGACACAAGAGCAATCGAAGCTGCTCGCCGCGACGGCTGCGCCGGCACAAACCGCACGCATCGTGTCGGTCGCGGGTCAACCGACGGTCCAGATCAACGAAGGCTTCGAGCGCGCATGGCGTCGTGTCGGCCTGGCGCTCGATCGCACCGGCTTCACCGTGGAAGACCGGGATCGCAGCGCCGGTATCTACTTCGTGCGCTACGTGCCACCGAACGCCAACAAAGAACCCGGCTTCTTCGCAAAGATCATTACTTTCGGCCAGGCAGGCAAGGCCGACGCACCGCTCAAGTTCCGCATTCTGGTCAAGGGCCAGGGCGAAGCCAGCACGGTGTCGGTCATGAACGACGCCGGTGCGCCTGAAACCTCGGCGAATGCGCAACGCATCGTTCAGGTTATTGCCGACGATTTGAAGTAAGGCGCGAGGCGATGCTGCGTTTCCGCAGTCTCGGCAGCGGGAGCACCGGCAACGCCACGCTGGTCGAGGCGACCAGTGCGGGGCGGACCTCTCGTCTGCTCGTCGACTGCGGCTTTGCGCTGAGGCACCTCGACGCACGGCTGGCCCGCGCCGGTCTCGCTGCTGCCGACATCGACGGCGTGTTCATCACGCACGAGCATGGCGACCATATCGGTTGCGCTCATGCATTGTCGCGGCGCAACCGCATCCCCGTCTGGATGAGCGAAGGCACATGGCTCGCCACCGGCGCGCGCGATTTCGAAGGTCGCCTGCACTTCGCGCTGGATGGCAACGACATCGCGATCGGCGAGATCCATGTGCAGCCGTTCACCGTGCCGCACGATGCCAAGGAACCGCTCCAATTGCGCTGCAGCGATGGCGCCCGGCACCTTGGCGTGCTGACTGATCTGGGCCATGCAACGCCGCATGTGATGCAGCGGCTCATCGGTCTGCATGCAATGCTGCTCGAGTTCAATCACGACAGCGACTTGCTGGCGGGCTCGGCCTATCCGCCGTTTCTGAAGCATCGCGTGGGCGGCAACTACGGCCACCTTTCGAACGCCGCAGCGGCCGCCATCGCACGCGCTGTTCATCACGATGGCTTGCGTCATGTCTTGGCGGCGCATCTGAGCGAGCAGAACAACCGGCCCGACATCGTGCGACGTGTGCTGGCCGAAGCGCTCGGCGCCCAAGAGCACGAGATGCTCACGGCGACTGCGGTTGAGGGCAGTGGCTGGCTCGACGTCTGACGGAGCGGCTACGCCCCTTCAACCATAAAAAAAGCCGCCTTCGAAGGCGGCTTTTTTATTCAGGCGGCAACGTGGTGCCACATGAATGCATCACTTAGGTGCGGCAGGATCAGTCGGCTTGGTTGGATCGGCGGGCGTCATCGTGGACGTGTCCGCAGGTGCCGAAGCAGCCGGTGCAGGTGTCGCGGTCGCGTCGGGTGCCGGCGTCGCCGCAGGTGCCGCAGGTGCCGCAGGTGGGGTCACCACGACCGGTGCGGGGATCACGACTACGGGAGCAGCATCTTCTTTTTTACTGCAGGCGGTGAGAGCGGCGGCGGCCATCAAGGCGGCGATCAGAACTGACTTATTCATGAGATTCCTTTTTTTAAAGCGACGATGGAAGCAATTGTCTAAGATAAAATTCTAGTGCCGCAACCTTTCGAAAAGATGTCGATGCACCAATTCAGGCCATTGCCTTACAGGCCCAGCGCCGATGCCGGAAAGCCGGGCCTGCCCTGACGTAAACATTCGTCCAAAAGTTCTCTTAAGCCGCCGCGTCGCTCGCGATCCCGACCGCACACTCCCCGCCCCTTGTCGATGTCGATACGTTGCAGAAACCACGTCGGCGTCCAGATGGCACTGGGTACCGCCGGCGCGCCCGCCGCATTGCAAATACGGCATTCGATGATGTGGCTCCAGGTCTGGCGCCATTGCACAAAACGCGCGTGATGGCGCGCGAACACGTCGAAGTTTTTGGCAAGTACCACGCAGCTTCGGCCGGAAGCCGACCACGCCTGTAGCGCCGCGACGGTCGATCGATCGCCCAGTGGCCAATCGCTGAAATCGGGATCGCTCAACACGATCTCACGCCAGCCCTGCGCGGCCGCGGCGTCGAGCGCAAGACGCAGGCTGGACTCGAAGGCTTCGCGGCCGTCGAAGGCGCCCTCAGGCAACGGAGGCAACTTAGGCGAATCAGCCAGATCAGCTGGCATGCAACCACCCCGCTTCGCACCAGTCGCCGAGGAGCGCCAAGGCATCGTCACTGGCACGCGCCAGGTCTCTGGTTTCGAGCGTGCGTCGATCGGCCAGCCGACGCATCAAGGTCGCGTCGCGGCCACCTGCGCGGAAGCTCTCGCCGTTGATGTAGAGATGCCGCGCGTCGTAAAGCATGCGCGTGCGACGGTCGAGCGCCACCGATTGCATATCGCTCGGCACCGCACCCGCGTCGAACCACACGTTGGCCTTCGGCTCGGTCATCGATTCGCCGAGCGCGCGGTCGATGGCGTCGACATCGAGAAGTGCGCGTTGCACTGCCGCGCGCGCAAAAGCCTGAAGCGCGGCAGGCACGGCAGCAGGCGTATCGACTGCAGACTGCGACGGATCGCGATAGTGGATTTGCGAGTGGGCCGGCGCGTCTTCCAGTTCGTCGGCGCTGGCCTCGGCGATGCGCGCCAGCAGGTCGGCACCGAGGCCAGCCGCAGCAGGCGCCCTGAGGCCGATCGAGTAGGTCATGCAATCGCCGCCAACCGCCACGCCATCGTGCGCATAGCGCGGCGGCAGATACAGCATGTCGCCGGCGTCCAGCACGAACGTTGTCTCGGGCTCGAAGTTCTGCAGGATCTTGAGCGGCACGTTTTCTTGCAGCGAGAGATCGCGCTGGCGTCCTATCGACCAGCGCCGCTGGCCGCTCGCCTGCAGCAAAAACACGTCGTAACTGTCGAAATGCGCGCCGACGCCACCGGTGTCGCTGGCATAGCTGATCATCAAGTCGTCGAGCCTCGCATCGGGCAGGAAACGGAACGACTGCATCAACTCATGAGCAGCGTCGCGGTGCAGGTCGACGCCTTGCACCAGGAGCGTCCAGCCCGGCTGCGCGCGCGGAGGCAGACTGCGTTTGCCGAAGGGACCGTGGCGCAGTTTCCAACCACCGGCCGCATGCCGAATGAGGCGCGATTCGACGTCGTCCTGGCTCGCCAGCGCAAAGAGCGCATCGCGATCGACCGGGGGATGAAAGCCGGGAATGGCCTGGCGCACGAGCAGCGGCTTCTTCTGCCAGTGGCGTCGCATGAATTGCTGCGCGGTGAGTCCGCCGAGCAGCGGCAAGGGTTGTGTTGTCTCCATGGGAGAATTCTGCAATGGAAATCTCTGAACAATGTGTGGTCGGGCTTACCTGGACCATGAAAGACACGCTGGGTGAAGTGCTCGACGTGCTCGACGATCCGGTGGAGTTTTTGGTGGGTGGCGACGATCTGTTCGACGCCATCGAGCAGGCGCTGCAGGGCCATGAGCCCGGCGCCAAGGTGCAACTTCAGCTGGAGCCTGAACAGGCTTTCGGCGACTTCAACGACCAGCTTCTTTTTCTGGAGCCGCGTGCGCTGTTCCCCAAGGAAATCGAAGAAGGCATGACCTTCGACGGCGCCGCCCTGCCGGCGGGCGTGAGCGATGGGATTCCGAAGGCTGCGATCTACGTCGTCACCGAGGTGTATCCGGAGCATGTGGTGCTAGACGGCAACCACCCCCTTGCCGGCATCGCGCTCAGGCTCGACATCTCCGTGCGATCGGTGCGCGAGGCGACGGAAGACGAGGTCGGCCGAGGTACGGCCGGCACAAGCTTTTTCAAGCTGTCTCCCACGGCGCCAGGCAGCGACTTGCTGCACTGACGAATCTTCATCCGCAAAAAAGCCGGGCATGCCCGGCTTTTTCGATTCGCCAGTGGCGAAAGGCGTTCTGAATCAGTAGCGCGATATCTGCCCATTGTCGATGCGCACGCGGTCGCCGATACGCAGGTCGCCCGGACTGCTCACATCGAAAGCACGGTAGCCGCCATTTTCGGTCTGGACCGACACGCGGTAGCTTTCGTAAGCACGCGGGCCATTGTTATTGGCCTCTATGCCGTTGCCCAGCAGGGCGCCGCCAACGACGCCCAGGACCGTTGCTGCAGTGCGCCCATTACCGCGCCCGATCTGGTTGCCCAGGACACCACCTACGACACCACCGGCTACTGCACCGCCGCCACTGGTCCCGGTGCCACTGGTCTGGCTGCGCAGCACTTCGATGTTGGCAACACGGCCGTACTCTACGTAAGGCGCTGGCACTGCCGCATAGGGCTGCGGCGGCGCTTGGTACGGATAGCGATTGGTCTGGTAGACCGGCGCAGGTGCTACGCAAGCAGTGAGCGTGGCCAATGCAAGCACCGAAGCACCCACCGACAGGAAACGTAAATTGGTTTTCATGGTCTGACTCCTCAAAAACGCGCTGTGGCGCGACAACTTGACAGATATTCAACGCGTCAGCGACGTACCGCGCTGACCTCCGAATACATCTTGAAACTTCAGAGCGCACAACGCGACCGCGGTTCCAGTCTTTACGTGTGAGCGCGCGAAGCGCGGTCTCGCAGGACCGCGCCTACACCCGCGCCGCAGCCCACTAAACGTCAGCTGGCGGTCAGTGCTTGCCCGTCGAGCCGTAACCACCTACACCTCGCTGCGTTGCAGTGAAGTCGGCGACGACGTTGAATTGCGCCTGTATCACCGGCACGATCACCAGCTGCGCCAGGCGCTCCATCGGCTGCAATACGAACGGTGTTTCGCTTCGGTTCCAGGCGCTGATTTTCAGCTCACCCTGGTAGTCGCTGTCGATCAAGCCGACAAGGTTGCCGAGCACGATGCCATGTTTGTGACCGAGCCCGGAGCGCGGAAGAATCAGCGCCGCGTAACCCGCGTCGGCCAAGTGGATAGCAATGCCCGTCCCGACAAGTTGCCAGGCGTTGGGTTCCAGCGTGATGGGCTCATCGAGGCAGGCCCGAAGGTCGAGTCCCGCACTGCCGGGCGTGGCGTAAGTGGGCAGCGCATCGGCCATGCGCGAATCGAGAATGCGAACATCGACCTTCACTTGCTGTTCCCCTGTTGCTGGCTTTGCTTGCCCGCCTGCTGCTGCTTGAGCGCCGCGTCCTGCAGCATCTTTTGCCACTGCGCCGCGTTCTGCGGCAGCTTGAGACCACGCAGCTTGAAGGCGATCCAGAGGGCGCCTGCAAGCAGCGCCAACAGCAACGGGATCGGCACGCCTGCCTGCCACATCAGCAACAACGCGAAGAAGCCGACAGCGCTCGCGATCTTGGCCACCATCGCGCCGGTTGGCGATGTGCCGACGCCAGCCGGCACATCGGCGTTCGATGACATGCGCCGCTGCGCTGCCGCGGCGGCCGTCGCTGCGGCGCTTCCCGCCGCCCCGGCGCCATGCGGCTCGGAGTGCGGCGTCATGCCGACATCGAGCCCGTGCTCGCCCTCCTGGTGTTGCCGCTTGGGCAGGGCGGATTGGGCCGTGAGCCGCTCCACATAGCTCGCGAAGTCGCCATTCGGCGGCGTGTTCCATTCAGGATTCATGGTGCACTCCAGCCCGGCAGGCGCGCGGCTATTTCAGTCACGAGCTCACGCGCCAACGCGAGCTTGGGTGCGCGCGGCAGTTCGCGCAGGCCATTGGCGTCGACCAGCAGCAAGGCGTTGTCGTCTTGCCCAAAAGTCAACGGTCCGATATTGCCGACCAGCAGTGGAATGCCCTTGCGCTCCCGCTTGGCCTTGGCATGTTCCACCAGGTTCTCGCTTTCGGCCGCAAAGCCGACGCAAAACAACTTGCCGCTTTGCGCTCTTGCGCTCTGTGCAACGGTCAGCAGGATGTCGGTGTTCTCGACGAAATGCAGCACCGGCGGCTGGCCGGAGCCGTCCTTCTTGATCTTGTGCGCGCTGTGGGCTGCAGGGCGCCAATCGGCCACTGCGGCGGTCGCGATGAATACCGTGGCACGCGGTGCCGCCATCAAGGTTGCATCCAGCATTTCAGCAGCCGAAGTGACGTCGATGCGGGCGACGCCACGCGGCGTCGGCAAGTGGACCGGGCCTGCCACAAGCGTGACCTCCGCCCCGGCGTCGCGTGCCGCACGGGCAATGGAGAAACCCATCTTCCCGGACGAATGGTTGGTGATGCCGCGGATGGGGTCGAGCGCTTCGAAAGTCGGCCCGGCCGTCACCAGTACATGCTGACCCGCAAGCAACTTCGGCTGGAAGAATGCGGTGACGTCGTCGAGCAATTGCGCCGACTCCAGCATGCGGCCATCACCGGTTTCGCCGCATGCCTGCCAGCCGCTGCCCACGCCGAGCACATGCGCGCCGTCGGCTGCCACCTGCATCAGGTTGCGCTGCGTGGCCGGATGCGACCACATCTCCCGATTCATGGCGGGCGCCAGAAGCAAGGGAACGCGCTCGGCCGGGCGCGCGAGGCACAGCAAGCTCAGCAGTTCGTCCGAGCGGCCTTGCACCAGCCGCGCGATGAAATCGGCGCTGGCCGGCGCCAGCACGATGGCGTCGGCCTCGCGGCTCAGGTTGATGTGCGGCATGGCGTTGGGCTCGCGAGCGTCCCACTGCGAGCCGTAAACCGGGCGCCCCGACAGCGCCTGCATCGTGACCGGCGTAATGAACTGCTCCGCGGCCTCGGTCATGACGACCTGCACCGTGGCGCCGGCCTTGATGAAAAGACGACAGAGTTCGGCCGACTTATAGCAGGCGATACCCCCCGTGAGCCCAAGGAGGATGTGCTTGCCGGAGAGATCTTGCGTAACGTGCTGCATAGGGTGCATCGGGGAAGTTTAAGTGGCTGCTCAAGTGGTCGCACCTATAATTCCGATTTCCCACTGCCCGGGCGCAAAGCCCGGTAATGGCATGACCAAATTTGTCTTCGTCACTGGTGGTGTGGTGTCTTCCCTCGGCAAGGGAATCGCCTCCGCCTCGCTCGCCGCGATTCTCGAATCGCGGGGTCTTAAAGTCACCCTCATCAAGCTCGATCCGTACATCAATGTCGACCCCGGCACGATGTCGCCTTTTCAGCATGGCGAAGTGTTCGTTACCGACGACGGGGCCGAAACCGACCTCGACCTCGGCCACTACGAGCGCTTCATCAACACGCGGATGCGCAAGGCCAATAACTTCACCACGGGCCAGATCTACAAGAGCGTGCTTGAAAAAGAACGCCGCGGCGACTATCTCGGCAAAACGGTGCAGGTGATCCCGCACATCACCAACGAAATCCAGGAATACGTGAAACGCGGCGCCGGCATCGGCACCGCCCATGAAGTCGACGTGGCCATCGTCGAAATCGGCGGCACCGTGGGAGACATCGAATCGCTGCCGTTTCTCGAAGCGGTGCGCCAGATGAGTCTGCGCATGGGTCCGAACAACACAGCCTTCGTTCATCTGTCGTATGTGCCGTGGATCGCCGCGGCCGGCGAACTCAAGACCAAGCCGACGCAGCACACCGCCAAGGAACTGCGCGCCATCGGCATCCAGGCCGACGCGCTCATTTGCCGCGCCGACCGGCCCATTCCCAACGACGAGCGCGCCAAGATCTCGCTGTTCTCCAACGTCGCCGAGTGGGGTGTCATTTCGATGTGGGACGTCGACACCATCTACAAGGTGCCGCGCATGCTGCACGAACAAGGGCTGGACGGCCTGATCTGCGACAAGCTGCGCCTGAATACGCCGCCTGCCAAGCTCAAACGTTGGGACGATCTGGTCTATGAAGTCGAGCATCCGCAGCACGAAGTGACCATTGCCATGGTGGGCAAATACGTTGAACTGTCCGACAGCTATAAATCGCTCAACGAAGCGCTGCGGCATGCCGGCATGAAGAACCATGCGCGCGTGAAGATCGACTACATCGATTCCGAAACCATCACGCCGCAAGACGTCGCCCGCCTCGCCAAATACGATGCCATCCTGGTGCCAGGCGGTTTCGGTCAACGCGGCGTCGAGGGCAAGATTTCAGCGGCCCGCTTCGCCCGCGAAACCAAGGTGCCGTACCTCGGCATCTGCCTCGGCATGCAGGTTGCGACCATCGAATACGCACGCAACGTCGCCGGCCTCAAAAACGCCAACAGCACCGAGTTCGATCCCGGTACGCCCTGCCCCGTCATCGCGCTCATCACCGAGTGGAAAGACACTGACGGTACCGTCAAGACGCGCGATGAAAAATCCGATCTCGGCGGCACGATGCGGCTGGGCGCGCAAAGCTCCGACGTCGCACCGAACACACTGGCCCACAGCATCTACGGCGACGTCGTCACCGAGCGCCACCGGCACCGCTACGAAGCCAACGTCAACTTCCTGGACGACCTGCGCCGCGCCGGGCTGGTGATTTCTGCGTTGACGCAACGCGAACACCTGACCGAAATTGTGGAGTTGCCGCAAGACGTGCATCCCTGGTTCATCGGCGTGCAATTTCATCCCGAGTTCAAATCGACGCCGTGGGGCGGCCATCCGCTGTTCAACGCGTTCATCAAAGCAGCGCTGGAACATCAGGCAGCGGGCCAGGGAACCAAGCCGCTGATGAAGGTCGTCGCATGAAAGTGCAGTCATGAAGCTTTGCGGATTCGACATCGGACTCGACAAGCCGTTCTTTCTCATCGCGGGTCCGTGCGTGATCGAGTCGGAACAGCTGCAGATGGACACCGCCGGGACGCTGAAGGAAATCACGCAGGCGCTCGGTATTCCGTTCATTTTCAAGAGCAGCTTCGACAAGGCCAACCGTTCGTCGGGCACCACCTTTCGCGGCCCGGGGCGTGACAAGGGGCTGGAAATTCTGGCCAAGGTCAGGCGCGACCTCGGCGTGCCGGTGCTGACCGACGTGCACACCAACGAAGACATCGTAGAAGCGGCCAAGGTGGTCGACGTGTTGCAGACGCCCGCCTTCCTGTGCCGCCAGACCGACTTCATCCGTGCAGTCGCCCAGTCGGGCAAGCCGGTGAACATCAAGAAGGGTCAGTTCCTCGCGCCGCACGACATGAAGAACGTCATCGACAAGGCGCGCGCCGCGGCCAAAGAAATCGGTCTCGACGAAGACAGCTTCATGGCTTGCGAACGCGGCGCCAGTTTCGGCTACAACAATCTGGTGTCGGACATGCGATCGCTGGCGATCATGCGCGAGACCCTGGCGCCTGTGGTGTTCGACGCCACGCACTCGGTACAGTTGCCGGGTGGCCAGGGCACGAGCTCGGGCGGCCAGCGCGAGATGGTCCCGGTGCTGGCGCGTGCGGCCATTGCGGTCGGCGTTGCCGGCGTGTTCATGGAAACGCACCCCGACCCGGCCAAGGCGCTGAGCGATGGTCCCAATGCGGTGCCTTTGAAGCACATGAAAGCGCTGCTCGAGACGCTGCTGGCGCTCGATGCGGTCACCAAGAAAAACGGCTATCTGGAAGACAGGTTTCAAGCATGAGTGGTTACGTCATTGCACACGTCGAAGTCACGAACCCGACGCAATACGAAGAGTATAAAAAGTGGTCGAGCGCCGCCATGCAGGCGAGCGGTGCCGAGGTGTGCATTCGCGGTGGTCAGATCGCGATACTCGAAGGCGACTGGGCACCGACCCGCGTGGTGCTGCTGAAGTTTCCGACTTTCGAGCAAGCCAAAGCTTTCTACGACACGCCTGAATATCTGAAGGCCCGTGAAGCCCGCGCCGGTGCTGCGGTGATGCGCATGATCGCGGTCGAAGGTCTCTGATCGGGCACCGGGGTAAAGCATGAGCATCTACGAACTGACAGACGCACGGCACGGCCGGTTCGTCTACAACACCAACGACAAATTCGTCGGTCGCAGCCTCGCCATTTACGGCGAGTGGTCCGAAGCAGAAATCAGTTTGTTCCGGCAGATCGTCCGAAAAGGCGACACGGTGATCGAGGCCGGCGCCAACATCGGCACGCACACGGTGTTTTTGTCGCGTGCCGTGGGCGCGTCCGGCAAAGTACTGGCATTCGAGGCCTCGCGCCACACGCACCAGTTGCTGTGCGCGAACATGGCGCTCAACGAATGCCTGAATGTGCACGCGATTCAAAAAGCCATCGGTGGCGCCAACGGCAGTGCCTTGTTCCCGTTGATGGATCCGTCGCAGCCCGGCAATTTCGGCGAGGCCTCGTTGCGCGGCGCATCGACTGCAGCTTCCACCGAGAGCGTCGACATGCAATCGATCGATGCGTTAGCGCTGCAGCGGCTGGACTTCATCAAGGCCGACATCGAAGGCCATGAGCTGGCCTTGCTCGAAGGCGCCATCGACACCTTGCGCCGCCTGCGGCCGATCGTCTATCTCGAGATCGACTGCGCCAACGGCAAGCCCACAGGCAACCGCGACGAGCTGGTCGGTTTTCTGGAACCGCTGGGATACGCGGCGTTTTACTACATTGCACCGATGTTCAATCCTGCCAACTTCCGCGGCGTCGCCGAAGACGTCTTGGGAGCGGTATCGCTCGACCTGGTGTGCGTGCCCGTCGAGCAGGCATCCATGCAGGGACTGACACAGGCCCGAGCCGGCGACGATGCAATCAGCATCGCGCCGGGCCGGCTCAACTTCAACGCTTCGACTTGGGACAATGCCCGATTCGCACGACTCTGACACCGCAAACCTTTTCAACTTCATCCTTCAATAAAAATCATGAGTGCAATCGTTGACATCGTCGGCCGCGAAATTCTCGACAGCCGCGGCAATCCCACAGTCGAATGCGACGTGCTGCTGGAAAGCGGCACCATGGGTCGTGCGGCCGTGCCGTCGGGTGCGTCGACCGGCTCGCGCGAAGCGATCGAACTGCGCGACAACGACAAGGCTCGTTACGGCGGCAAGGGCGTGTTGAAAGCGGTAGAAAACATCAACACCGAAATCTCCGAAGCCGTGCTCGGTCTCGACGCCACCGAGCAGGCCTTTCTCGACCGCACGCTGAACGACCTGGACGGCACCGACAACAAGGCACGCCTGGGCGCCAACGCCACGTTGGCCGTGTCGATGGCCGTGGCCCGCGCTGCTGCCGAAGAATCGGGCTTGCCGCTGTACCGCTACTTCGGCGGCATGGGCGGCATGCAATTGCCCGTGCCGATGATGAACGTCATCAACGGTGGGGCGCACGCCAACAACAGCCTGGACATCCAGGAGTTCATGATCATTCCGGTCGGCGCCAAGAGCTTCCGCGAAGCGGTCCGCTATGGTGCCGAAACCTTTCACGCGTTGAAAAAGATCCTGAGCGACCGCGGCATCAGCACGGCTGTCGGCGACGAAGGCGGCTTCGCACCGAGCGTCGCGAGTCATGAAGAAGCCATCCTGCTCATCCTCGAAGCGATAGACAAGGCGGGCTATGTGGCCGGCGAACAAATCGCGCTCGGCCTGGACTGCGCTGCCAGCGAGTTCTACAAAGATGGCAAGTACGTCCTCGGCGCAGAGAACCTCACGCTGTCGCCCGAAAACTGGACCGACATGCTTGCGACCTGGGTCGACAAATACCCGATCATCAGCATCGAAGACGGCATGCACGAAGGCGACTGGGATGGCTGGAAGCACCTGACCGAACGTCTCGGCAAACGCGTGCAACTGGTGGGCGACGATTTGTTCGTCACCAACACCAAGATCCTTCAAGAAGGCATCGACAAGGGCATCGCCAATTCGATTCTGATCAAGATCAATCAGATCGGCACGCTGACCGAGACCTTCGCCGCCATCGAAATGGCAAAACGCGCTGGCTACACCGCCGTCATTTCGCACCGTTCGGGCGAGACCGAAGACTCGACCATCGCCGATATCGCGGTCGGCACCAACGCCGGCCAGATCAAGACGGGTTCGCTGTCGCGCTCCGACCGCACCGCCAAGTACAACCAGCTGCTGCGCATCGAAGAAGACCTGGGCGACGTTGCCAGCTACCCCGGCCGCGCCGCGTTCTACAACCTGAAGTAAACGGCCAGGAACCGGGTGCCCGAAGGCATGCGCTCACGCATTGTTCCCATCGTGTTGGTCTTGCTGCTCGCCGTTCTTCAGTGGCAGCTGTGGACCGGTCGCGGGAGCGTGCGCGACGTGGCGCAGCTGCGCGACAAGCTCATGACGCAGCAAGAGGCCAACGCGCGTGCGTCATTGGCCAACGAGAGGCTGTCTTCCGAGGTCAACGACCTGAAGGAAGGCCTCGAAATGGTCGAAGAGCGTGCCCGCGCCGAGCTCGGCATGGTGAAGCCGAACGAGGTGTTCGTGCAGATGACGCACTGACACTCGGCCCTGCCCGCGGAACCACCAAACCACCGATGCCGGAGTTCTTCTCGGCCCCCGCCTTCGTGTTGTGGGGCGCACCGACCAGTTGGCTCGAAGTGGTCGCCGCGGCCATAGCGCTGGTCATGGTCGGCTGCAACATGCGCGAGATCCACTGGGGCTGGCCGCTCGCCATCGTGAGCTCGTTGCTCTACGTCTTCGTCTTTGCCGAAGCACGCATCTACGGCGACGCTACGCTGCAGATCTTTTTCGCCATCGTCGCGCTCTGGGGCTGGTTTCAATGGCTGCGTGGGCACCGGGCCGACGGCATCGAGCTGCACGTAAGCCGCCTCACGATGCGCGGCGCGTTGTGGTCGCTGGTCGCCTGCGCAGTCGCGTGGCCGCTCGTCGCACTTTTTCTGATTCGATTCACCGACACCGACGTGCCCTGGTTCGACGGATTCGCGACCGGACTCAGCCTGGTCGGGCAGTTCCTGCTCGGCCGCAAGTTCATCGAAAACTGGATCGTCTGGCTGGCCGTCAACGTGGTCAGTATCGGCCTGTTCATCCACAAGGGCCTGTGGCTCACGGTCGGCCTCTACGCGGTCTTCGCGGTGCTCAGCATCGCCGGCTACTTCGCATGGCGCCATCGATTGCGCCCAACCGCAGCCGCGGCATCGGCGCTGGAACACGCATGACTCCTTCGTTGCCCATCGGCTGCGTGATCGCCGTGCTCGGTGCCGAAAGCACCGGCAAGACCGAGCTGGCGCACGCCCTTGCCCAACGACTCAACGATCGCGGCATCGCGACCACGCTGGTCGGCGAATACCTGCGCGAGTGGTGCGACCGCGAAGGTCGCACGCCACGGCCCGACGAGCAGGCCGCCATCGGCGACGAGCAGACGCGCCGCATTGACGACGCTGCCTCACGCAGCGTCGTCGTGACCGACACCACGGCCGTGATGACCGCGGTGTACAGCGACATGCTGTTCGACGACGCTTCGCTCTTTGCATCGGCATTGGCGGCACAACGCCGCTGCGCGATCACCTTGCTCACCGCACTTGATCTGCCGTGGGTGGCCGATGGCCTGCAACGGGACGGCCCCCATGTTCGCGAGCCGGTGGACACACGCGTGCGTGCGGCGCTGGCCGGTGCAAATCTGCCGTACACCGTCGTGCATGGTCGCGGAGCCGAACGGATCGCGAATGCCTGGAACGCGATCAATTCGGTCGCGGAGCGTGCAGGCGACGAAGGCAGAGATGGTCGCAACGTACGCGGCGGCAGCAGCGAAGCTCGCGGCCGCCCCACGGCATCGACCTGGACGTGGCCGTGCGAAAAATGCTCCGATCCAGCTTGCGAGCATCGGTTGTTCACGGATCTGCTGGCGGAGCGGGCGGCGCCTTTGCCGACGCCAGTCTCGACTTCTATTCCGAAGGCTCGATGACACGCACCGGACGCCACCGCTTGATCGGCGCATGCGCTGCGGCCGCCGTGATGACGCTGACGTGTTTGCTCGCCGGCATGGCACGGCCAGCATTCGCTGCCGGCAACCTGATCGCAATCGACGTCGAGAACAACCTGACGCCGACCACCTGCGCAGAGGAAGACAACGTCTCCCTGAAGCTGAGCGGCACCGACGTTGCGCGCTTTGCCGTCGAAGCGCTGCCGCCACCGTATCTCGCATCGCTGCAAGCCGATCGTTCTGCGTCCGACCTTTCAGGATGCAGCTTCAACGGCGGCGTGCACCCGACCGATCCGCGCCATGCATCCAAAGCCGCGACCCGCGTGCTGTTCGATGGCGCGCAGTGGCGCATCGTCGGCATCACGCAGTCGAGCTTCTGGCGGTCTCAGAGCGTGCCGGTGACACTCGGGTCGCGCACCTTTCGCGGTATCCACCTGCTGCAGGTGTTCAAGAAAGTCGACGGCAGGCCGCGCGAAGTGGCTGTGATGTATCCATCCGATGGCAATTGGCGGATCAAGCCGTTGCCGGAGGCGCGCTTCGGCGACGGCGCGTACGGTTCGTCGATGCTCATCGGGCCGATCGAGACTCATCAGCGGCCGGTGGTCGATATCTCGTCGATCGTCGTCACCACATTGCCTCTGTCGTTGCATCTGAAGTTCAAGGCGGGCGGCTCCGCAACGGTCACCCTCGGCGAGGTCAGCACGCTCCGCACCGCGCTCGACGTGAGACTGTCGCCCCTCACATCGCTCACTTCATCGAGGCGCGACCGTCGGCCGTTCGCCATGCTGCGCTCGATGTATGTCGCGCCCGACAACGCCGACGTGAGCGAAGTGACATGGAGGGCACCGGGGGACACATCGCCGCGTACCGAAGCACTGCCGAACGTAACCGCGCTTCAGGCCAGGCAAGTGCGCTTCGGCCGAAGCGTGCCGTCGCGCCACAACAGCAGCGCACCTGACCTGCGCTTCAGCAACTTCAGAAACTGAAGCGCCCTTTGCAGCACACCGCGAGAGCGACCTACTGCACCACCGAGCTGGCCGGCAACTGATCCCCCGGCTCCCGAAAAATCTGCGCTGCATCGACCGCATCGAAGCGATATTGCTTGCCGCAAAAGTCGCATCCCACCTCGATGTCGCCGCGCTCGGCCAGGATGCTGTCGGCCTCTTCGACGCCGAGGCTGCGGATCATGTTGGCCACCCGCTCGCGCCCGCAGGTGCACGCGAAGTGCGGGCCGAGCAAGCCGGCCTGCGGCTCGAAGCGCAACAGCTTCTCTTCCCAGAACAGGCGGCGCAGGATGGTGTCGATATCGAGCGTCAGCAACTCATCGCGCGTCAGACTCGACGCGAGAATCGAGATGCGGTTGTAGTCTTCGTTCAAACCGATCTGGTCTTCATTGGTCTGGTCGTGGTCACGCTGCGACGTTCCCTCCAGATTGCCCTCCCCCTTCACCGGCAAGCGCTGGATCAACAGGCCTGCCGCCACCTTGTCGTCGGCCGCCAGCACCAGCGTGGTGTCGAGCTGTTCGCTCTGCAGCATGTAGTGCTGCAACACGTCGCTCAGCTTGTCGAGCTTTTCGTACTGATCTCCGAAGAGCGGCACCACGCCCTGATACGGCTGCTGTCCCGGTACGCGGCTCTTGGGGTCGAGCGTGATGGCGCAGCGGCCTTTGTTGGTGACGTTGACCATGTCGGGCAAGCGCGCGTCGGCGGCCAGCTCGCCCACCACCTTGGCGGTGGCGCGCAGGCTCAGGTCGGGCATGACCTCGGCCACCGCGATCTTGACCGGCCCGTCACCGAAGATTTGCAGGATCAACGCGCCGTTGAACTTGATGTTCGACTGCATCAAGGTCGCCGCCGCAGTCATTTCACCGAGCAACTCCGCCGCGGGTGGCGGATAGGCGCCGGTCGCGCTGTTGCCGGCCCGTCGCGCCAGGATTTCCTGCCATGAATCGGTCAGGCGGACGATCATGCCGCGCACCGGCATGCCGTCGAACAGGAACTTGTGCAACTCGCTCAAAACGCTCTTCTTTCCGCCGCCCTCAGGCGATCTTCTTGAGGCCCTTCGCATAGCGACGGGCGTTGTCTACATAGTGCTCGGCACTTTGGCGGAGCTTGGCGGCAGCCGCATCGTCGAGCGTACGAACTACCTTGGCCGGCGAACCGATGATGAGCGAGTTGTCCGGAAATTCCTTGCCCTCGGTCACCACGCTGCCGGCACCAACGATCGAGTTGCGGCCGATCTTCGCGTTATTCAAGATCACCGCCTGGATGCCGATCAGCGAGTTGTCTCCGATGGTGCAGCCATGCAGCATGACCTGATGACCGATCGTCACGTTGTCGCCGATCGTCGTGGGCGAACCATGGTCGCTGTGCACCACCGACAGATCCTGCACGTTGCTGTTGCGCCCGATGGTCAGCGTCTCGTTGTCGCCACGCAGCACCGCGCCGAACCAGATGCTGGCATCTTCACCCAGCACCACCTTGCCGATCACCTCGGCACTGTCGGCCACCCAGGCACCAGGTGCCAGTTTCGGCGCTTCGCCGTCGAGTTCATAGAGGGCCATCGCGGGTCTCCAGGGGTCAAAAACTAGAATTGTAGGGATGCACATCCGATCGACCGCGCTGGCCGCGCTGCGCCTTGCCGACCCTAAGCAAAAGGTGGCGGCGACGCGCGCGCTGGCAGCGCTTGTCGCGGGCAACCCGGAATCGCTTTCACTCGATTTCGATCGCAGCATGACGAATGCGGAAACCGGCGTTCCGGGCCGGCCCGACCGCCCGCTTCGCGTTTCCGCGATGGATGTTGGAAGACGCTCGCCCTTCACCACCGAAGGACGCGCTGCGCTCATCCACTCGATCTGCCATATCGAGTTCAACGCGATCAACCTCGCGCTCGATGCCGTGTGGCGCTTCGACGGCATGCCCGAGGCCTACTACCGCGACTGGCTGCGCGTGGCCGATGAAGAGGCGCAGCACTTCACGCTGCTGCATGCGCATTTGCAGACGATGGGCTGGCGCTATGGCGACTTCACCGGCCACGACGGCCTCTGGGCGATGTGCGAGAAAACGAAGGACGACGTTGTCGGGCGCATGGCGCTGGTACCGCGAACGCTCGAGGCACGCGGGCTCGACGCGACCCCGCTGATCCAGGCCAAGTTGCGCAGAGTGAATACCCCCGATGCGCTCGGCGCGATCGCCATCCTCGACATCATCCTGCGCGACGAAGTCGGCCATGTCGCCATCGGCAACCACTGGTACCGGTGGCTGTGCGAGCGTGACGGCCTCGACCCGATCGCGCATTACCGCGTGCTTTATCGCAAGCACGAGGCACCGCGGCTTCGAGCGCCGTTCAACCTCGAAGCGCGAGCGCTCGCCGGCTTCACAGACGAAGAGCTGAAGGCGCTCGATGAGCCCGATGCGCTGGCACGAAGCTGATGCGCTGCAGCGCCCCGGGCGACCGGTGCGTCAGTCGGCCTTGATCGCCGCCGCCCGGATGATCCGACCATCGGCTTCGTACTCCGCCGCGATGGCGTCGGCAAAGTCCGATGCGCTGCCACCCGTCGGCACATTGCCCGTGCCGACGAGCCTGGCGCGCACGTCGGGGCTGGCAAGCGCCTTGTTGATCTCGATGTTGTAGCGCGTCACCAGCAAGTCGGGCGTGCCGGCGGGTGCGAAGAAGCCGAAGCGCGATGACATGTTCGCCGCTGGGAAACCCAGTTCGGCCAGCGTCGGTATTTGCGGCAGCGACTCCAGCCGCGCGGGCGCGCCGACCGCCAAGGGCCGCAGCTTGCCCGACTGGATAAAAGGCGTCATCAAAGGCCCCGCGTTGATCGACAGCACCTCGAATTGCCCGCTGATGGCGTCGTTGATCTGCTGGCCACCGCCCTTGTACGGAACGTGCGTCACGTCGAACTTGCCGTCGGCGCGAAGCTGCTCCAGCATGATGTGGCCAAGCGATGCCTGGCCTGACGTGGCCCAGCGCACGGCGCCCGGCCGGGCCCGCGCGTCTTCGAGCAAAGTCTGGAAATTCCGCGTCGCGGTCGCGGAGGTTGCCAGCAGCACCACCGGCGAGATCATCACGCTGGCCACGGCGATCACGTCCTTGCGTGGGTCGTAGGGCACCTTGCCGAGATGCGGGCTCAGCACCAGTGGGCTGATGGCCGAAAAGCCAAGCGTGGCGCCATCGGGCACCGCCTTGGCGACGGCGTCCATGCCGATGGTGCCGCTCGCGCCGGCCCGGTTCTCGACGATCACGGCGCAGCCGAGTTGCACTGCGAGCTTGTCGGCCAGTGCGCGCGCCACGACATCGCCGACGCCGCCAGCCGGATAGGCGACCACGATGCGCAGCGTGCGCGGCAACACCTGAGCGTGGGCATTGCCGGCGCCAAGACTGGCGAGAAGCATCGCAACTGCCCCGACGCCGAGCACGTGCCTGCGCGAGAGGTGGATCTGCGAGTTCGAGTCGCTTTGCGCCTTCATACTGAAACTTTCATCGTTCTGAAGTCGTGTCAATCAGCCGCGTGGATGGTGCTGCCCGTGCAATTGCTTCAGGCGCTCGCGAGCCACGTGCGTGTAGATCGTGGTGGTCGAGATGTCCGCATGACCGAGCAGCAGTTGCACCGCCCTCAGGTCCGCGCCGTGGTTGAGCAGGTGGGTGGCAAATGCATGACGTAACGTGTGCGGCGACAGCGGCACATGTATGCCGGCGGCGGTCGCCTGCTTCTTGACGATGATCCAGAACATCACGCGCGTCATCCCGGCACCGCGCGCCGTCACGAACAGGTCCGGCGTCTGTTGCCCGTCGAGGATCGCAGGCCGCGACTCTTTCAGATACCGCTCGATCCAGCGGCGCGCTTCTCCGCCGAACGGCACCAGCCGCTCCTTGTTGCCCTTGCCGAGCACCCGCAGCACGCCGTCGTTCAGGCTCATGTCGATCGCCTTCAGCGTCACCAACTCGCTCACCCGCAGGCCGCTGGCGTACATCAATTCGAGCATGGCGCGATCGCGCAGGCCGAGCGGCGTGTCGACATCGGGCGCACCGAGCAGGTCGTCGACCTGCTTTTCGGAAAGCGTCTTGGGCACGCGCATGGCCTGCCGCGCCGGCACCAGTCGCAGCGTCGGGTCGGCGGCGATGCGACGTTCGCGCAAGGCCCAGCGGTAGTAGCGCTTGAAGACCGTCAGGCGACGATTGGCGGACGTCGCCTTGCCTTTGTCGGCCAGCTTGGCTCCCATGTAGGCCTGCAGATCGTGCTCCTGCACGGTGTCGAGTGCGTTGCTGCGCGTGGCGAGCCAGCGCGCGAACAACTCGAGATCCTGCCGGTAAGCCGCGAGCGTGTTCTTGGCGAGCCCGTGCTCCAGCCAGAGCGCATCGATGAACTCGTCGATCTCGGGCGTATCGACGTCAGGGGTTTCTTCTTGCAGCGCTGTCATGGCCTGCAAGATAACAAACCGCGCGCTGCGTTCGATCAATCGAGCGTGAGCTTCTGCTTGATCACGACCTGCTTGTAGACCTCGAACTCGGCCTTGATCTGCGCGGCGAACTGTTCGGGCGTGTTCGCGACGATGAGCGAGCCAGTGTCTTCGATGCGCTTTCGCACCACCGGATCCTCGACCGACTTTTTCACCGCAGCCGCCACCTTGTCGACCACTTCTTTCGGCAGGTTCTTCGGGCCGAGGATGCCGTAGTACGCCATGCGGTTGACCGGCTCCAGCCCGACCTCCTTGAAGGTCGGAACGTTCGGCAAGTCCTTCAACCGCTGCGGCGCCGACACCACGATCGGCACCAGCTGGCCGCTCTTGATGAAGGGCAATGCTGAAGGAATGTTATCGAACATGATCGCCACCTGGCCCGCCACCACGTCGTTCAGCGCCGGGCCGGCGCCGCGGTAAGGGATGTGCGTGACGAAGGTATTCGTCAAGCTCTTGTACAGCTCCATCAGCAGATGCCCGATGCCGCCGGTGCCCGACGATGCATACGAATACTTGCCTGGATTCTTCTTGAGCTCGGCCACGAATTCGGCGTAGTTCTTTGCCGGGAACTTCGGGTTGACCGCGATGATGTTGGGCGTCGCGGCGATGTTGGTGATCGGCGTGAAGTCGTTGATCGGGTCGTACGGCGTCTTGGGGTTGATCGCCGGGTTGGCCGCCGTGCTCGACACGGTGGCGACGCCCAGTTTGTAGCCGTCGGGCGCCGCGCGTGCGGTTTCGGCTGCACCCACGATGCCGCCGCCGCCCGCGCGGTTGATGACGATCACCGGCTGACCCAATGCCTTGCCCAGCGGCTCGGAGATCACGCGCGCCACGATGTCGGTCGTGCCACCGGGTGCGAACGGCACGCTCAACTCGATCGGCTTGGTCGGGTAGCCCTGCGCTGAGGCGGGCGAAGCGAGCACGGCGGCGAGCACGGCAAGCCCGGTGACTTCAGCGAGACGGACAAAAGTGCTCAATGGGCGGCGTGGCATCAGCGAACTCCTGGTAGTCGTCAACAAAACGATCGAACGAAACGGGAAGCCGAAATGCTACCGGCATGCCGGCGCCCACAGTGCTGTGGAATACCCCTCA
The DNA here is from genome assembly GCF_046115955.1 of Variovorax sp. GrIS 2.14. Classification (NCBI taxonomy): domain Bacteria; kingdom Pseudomonadati; phylum Pseudomonadota; class Betaproteobacteria; order Burkholderiales; family Comamonadaceae; genus Variovorax; species Variovorax sp. GrIS 2.14. Next base: position 3,317 of record NZ_JBJXIA010000014.1, on the reverse strand, counting down.
AACACGGGATTCAGACGAAAGGTGCGCTTTGCGCCAACGCCCACTCGACGTGCTCGCGCACCAGCGCACTCGGGTGCAATGCACGCGTCGCGAGCGCGGCCGCGGCCCGCGTATCGCCCGCACGCAGGGCGTTGCCCAAACCGACCGCCACGTTGCGCAGCCAGCGCTCATGGCCGATACGGCGAATAGGGCTGCCTTCGGTAAAGCGGAGAAACGCTTCTTCCGTCCACGCGAAGAGTTCGGCGAGATGCTGTCCGCTCAAGCCGTCGCGTTCATCGAAGTCGGGCAGCGCACTTTTCTTCGCGAACTTGTTCCATGGGCAGATCAGCTGGCAATCGTCGCAGCCGTAGATGCGGTTGCCGATGGCCGCGCGCAGTTCGACCGGAATCGGGCCCGCATGCTCGATCGTCAGATACGAGATGCAGCGCCGCGCGTCGAGCCGATGCGGCGCGATGATCGCCTGCGTCGGGCAGATGTCGATGCAGGCGCTGCAACTGCCGCAATGCGCGGTAACGGGTTCGCTCGGCGGCAGCGCGATGTCGACGTAGATCTCGCCGAGAAAAAACATCGAGCCCGCATCGCGGTCGAGCACCAGCGTGTGCTTGCCGCGCCAGCCCTGGCCGCTGCGTGAAGCCAGCTCGGCCTCGAGCACCGGCGCTGAATCGGTGAAGACGCGGTGCCCGAAAGGTCCCAGCGTTTCGGCGATGCGGTCGGCCAGTTTCTGCAGGCGTGAGCGAAGCACTTTGTGATAGTCCCTGCCCCTTGCGTAGACCGAGACAATGCCTTCGCCGGTCCGTTCGAGCCGTTCGAATTCGATGCCCTGCCAGCCTTCCGGCGTCGCCCGGGGCAAGTAGTCCATGCGCGCGGTGATCACGCTCACCGTGCCGGGCACCAACTCCGCAGGCCGCGCCCGACGCAATCCGTGCGCGGCCATGTAGGCCATTTCGCCGTGAAAGCCGTTGTGAAGCCAGTGCCCGAGTCCGGCCTCGGCATCGGCGAGGTCGATGCCCGCAATACCGATTTGGGAGAATCCCAACTCACGCGCCCACTCTTGTATGCGCGCCACGACATCCAGCGTCACCAAATCACGAGCCACGAGTTGAGTACCGACCACACGCCGATTGTAGAAACGCCCTTGCAGGCGGCACCGTTGCCATCGCTGGCAACGGAACTGCCAGCGGTGCTGCAATGGCACACCGAGGCCGATACCGACGCCTTTGCGCGCTGCATGGCCACGGCACCAATGTTGCGGGATGCCTTCATCGCGCTGCATGGCGAGCTCGGCGCGGGCAAGACGACCTTCGTCCGGCACCTGCTGCGTGCGCTCGGCATCGAAGGCCGCATCAAGAGCCCGACCTACGCCGTCGTCGAGCCGCACGAAGCACCCGATGGGCTGTCGATCTATCACTTCGACTTCTACCGTTTCAACGACCCTCGCGAATGGGACGATGCCGGATTCAGAGACATCTTCGCGGGCCCCGGACTGAAGCTCGCCGAATGGCCCGACAACGCTGCAGGCCGCATTCCGGTTGCAGACCTCGCTCTTAAAATGGAAGCAATGACAGACGACTCACGTACCGTGACACTGCTCGCGGGCACGGCCCGCGGTTTCGCCTTGTTGGCGCATCTCGACAGCGCCAGGCCAAACTCAGGACCCATCGCCGCATGAAGCGCCGCGATCTTCTTCAAGGCGGCACCCTGGCCCTGCTGCTCGGCGTGCAGCAAATCGCACGTGGGGCGACCATCGTGGCGGTGCGCGTCTGGCCCGCCGCCGACTACACCCGCGTCACGATCGAATCCGATGCGCGCCTGCAAACGCAGCAGCTCACCGTGGGCAGCCCGCCGCGGCTGGCGGTCGACATCACCGGCATCGAGCTCAATCCGCAACTGCGCGAGCTGGTCGGCAAGATCAAGCCGGGTGATCCGTACATCAACGGTTTGCGCGTCGGGCAGTTCGCTCCCAACGTCGTGCGCATCGTGTTCGACCTGAAGCAGGCGGTGATCCCCCAGGTGTTTTCGCTGGCGCCGGTGGCGGCCTATCGCGACCGGCTGGTGCTCGACCTGCATCCCCAGGAGCCGCTCGACCCGATGGAAGCGCTGATTGCCGAGCGCCTGCGCGACGCGCCTTCTTCCACTGCCAAGGGCGATGCCGATACCAACGTCGCCGGTTTCTCGCCGCATGAGCCATCGCGTTTTCCGCCGCATTTGCCGACTGCACCCGGCGCGCCGGTGCCGCCGGCGCCTGTAAGGCCCGGCACGGCCGCGGTCGATCCGCTCGGCGAACTCATGGCTCAGCAAGCCGGGCGACCTGGGCCTGCCGTCTCTGCGCCGCCGGCCGCGCCCGGTCGCTCTCCGGGCGCGCCATCGCCCCTGCCGCCCACGCTACCGCCCTTGGTCGGCTCGATCCCGCTCAAACCAGTGCCCGCAGCGCCGCCATCGGTGGTCGCGCGCAGCGGCACAGCCACTGCCAACCGCACCGACCGCCTCATCATCGTCGCCCTCGATCCGGGGCACGGCGGCGAAGATCCGGGCGCCACCGGACCGGCCGGCACGCGCGAAAAAGATATCGTGCTGCAGGTCGCTTTCAAGCTGCGCGACCGCATTAACGCCAGCAGCGTCAACGGCAATCCGATGCGCGCGTTTTTGACGCGCGATGCCGACTTCTTCGTGCCCCTAGGCACGCGCGTTCAGAAGGCGCGTCGTGTTCAGGCCGACCTGTTCGTGAGCATTCATGCCGACGCGTTCACGACGCCGGCAGCCCGCGGAGCCAGTGTGTTTGCACTGAGCCAGCATGGCGCATCCAGCAGCGCGGCGCGCTACATGGCCAACAAGGAAAACGAATCCGACAAGGTCGGCGGCATCAACGTCGGCGACCATGAGATCCAGGTTCAACGCGCCTTGCTCGACATGAGTACGACGGCGCAGATCAACGACAGCCTGAAGCTCGGCAGCGCGATGCTGGGCGAGATCAAGAACGTCGGTGCGCGGCTGCATAAGGGCGAAGTCGAACAGGCAGGCTTCGCGGTGCTGAAGGCGCCGGATATCCCGAGCGTGCTGGTCGAAACCGCCTTCATCAGCAACCCTGAAGAAGAAGCGAACCTCCGCAGCGTTGCATACCAGGACAGCTTGGCGGAGGCCCTGATGCGCGGCATTCAGCGCTACTTCGCGCAAAACCCGCCGTTGGCACGCAGCCGGCAGCTGTAATTTTTCGCACAGTCAGCGCTAGGGATGGTCTGCACAACCCGTCGCGAGGCGAAGTTCGGACACGAGTTGATGTCGATATGAAACGATTGACGCATGCGTGCCGAGTTTTGCGC